>RGZZ01000816.1 GCA_010028905.1 Pseudomonadota bacterium
CAAGCGAAAGAAGCCTTCCCCCGGATAGGGGCTCATCACGAAACCTGGCGAAGGAAGCGAACAAAGGGGGGAGCCCCCGTGACCGACCTGACGACCTCCTGGGGAGACTACGCCGAGCCTGGCAGAGAGACTGCGCGCCTGCGGGCGACCTTTCTGCGCGCCCTCTTCGAACACGCCCGCGAGGAGCTTGACGCAGTGGTCGCCGCCCTGCATGCGACCCTGTGGGCAGGCTCCCTCGAAGGAGCCGAGCGGGAGCTCCTGAGCTGTGGGGAGTGGGCAATGCTTGAGGGCCTGCGCGCGACCTGTGAGACGCACATTCCACCTGGTCTGCGGGCAGAGTGGTTTTTTCGTCATGCCCTCTGGGTCGCTTCGCGTTGCGAGCGAGAGGACGTGCGGAGAACTGTTGGGCCCCTGTTTTGGCTTGTACCGATGGAGGACGAGGCTTTACTAAACGACGATGCCCAAGACCAGCTCTTCAATGACTATGAAGGAGCCACTGAGCCTTCCCCCCTGAGCTTGACGTGGCCATTGTCTGAAGAAGAGACCAGAGTGCGCCTGCCTGTGCGCGGTCGCTGGAACCCGTTCCGGACAAAGAGAGAGAAAGTGGAGGCTGTGCTTCGTCAACGGTTCGACCTTCTGATGTGCGCTGAGCTTGACCGCATCGAACGCGCTGCCGTTCGAGTGGGCAAACGTATCGACAAGGCTCGAATGCGTGAGAGCGAACGCGACGCGGAATGGTTGGTGCTGGCCCAAGTGCGCCTGTGGTCTCCCGCGAAGATAGCTCGAACTGTACATCAGGGGGAAGCGACCGTGCGTCAGGCTATCGCACGAATAAGGAGAGCGCTTGAGCTGCCCGCCGTGGAAGCGACCGTTCACGCCGCGCCTCCGGGCCGACCGCGGAAAACCCCCGTGGATTTGCCCACAGGCCCGCAAGAAACTGTTTCCTGAGCGCATACTGACGTACCCTCGAGACATCGGCAGACGCCGAGAGTATCCGAGGAGGTATCGTCACCATGCCCAAGCTGCTCAACGTCGACGACATCGCAGAGCGTATCAACCTGAGCCCCCGCACCGTCGCCAAGCTCCTGACCCGCCGGGTAATGCCCGTCGTCAAGCTGGGGCGCCGCATCCTGGTGCGCGAAGAGGACCTGGTCGCCTACGTCGACGCGCACCTGCTCGAGCCTGCGGGAGCTCGCGCCGAGCGCCGCAAAGGGAGCGTCGCCTGAACATGGGTGCCGCTGACCTGACACCCAACCTCCTGCGCGGAATACGGGACATCGCCCTGGGCGCGCCGCCTGAGCATGTCCTGTCCACCGTCGCCCTGCCCTCCGACGACCAGACCCGCCTGCGCCGAGCTGCTGCTGCCCCTGCG
>RGZZ01000817.1 GCA_010028905.1 Pseudomonadota bacterium
TGGCTGTACGTCGAGATCGAGCGACTCTACCACAGTGCGCCCGTCGAACTGTCGGAAGAGGCCGCGCGAGCAGATGGCTGACCGACTGTCTGCATTCCGTTAACGTACGGTTCACATGGCGTCAACAGTGCCCGGGTAGTGTCGAGGTGCGAGGAGACTCTGTCAGGAGTCACCCGTGCCCCATGCTGGTCCCCGCTATCGTCCACGCGTCGCCCACCAGACCCCGCTGTACGAGCTTGCGCTCGATCACGCGGAGCGGTTCGAGCACGTGTACGACGAGCGGTATGCCTCCCAGTACGGCCCCTGGCGTCCGCGCGTGGGCAAGACGCTCATGCAGTACCTCGACTGCGGCGTGCCGTCCAACGGGATGCTGCGCGTGGCCTGCACGACCGACGGCTGTCGGTACAGCTTCTTCGTGCCCTTCAGCTGCAAGAGAGCGATATGCCCGTCTTGTGCGCAGCGAAGGAGCCTCGAGTTCTCCGAGTTCGTGAACGCTGCGGTGCTGGAGCCGGTGGCATACCGTCACGTCGTATTCACCATTCCGAAGATGCTGCGAAGCGCCTTCCTGCGAGATGGGAAGATGCTTCGAGAGTTGGGCCGGTGCGCCTGGAAGGTCCTGCGGCACGGCCTCGCGACGGCCGCAGGCGACGCCATGGCCGTGCCCGGTGCTCTTCTGTCGCGCGCGACGGCAGGAGATCTGATGAACCCGCACCCGCACCTGCACGCGATCGTGTCGTGCGGCGCCTGGTCAGATGGGGGCCGCGGCGAGAGCTTCCTGCCCTGGCCTCCTCACCTGACGGGAGGCAGGCTCGAGGCATTGTTCCAACGGGAGGTGCTCCGCATGATGGTGAAGCGGGAGCGCCTGGCACCGGAGACGGCGCAGCGCCTGATGGGGTGGAACCCGACCGGCTTCAGCGTCTGGGTGGGCGACCCCATCGAGCCGGAACAGACGCTGTCCCGGCTGCGGCTCGCTCGTTACATCACGAAGGGCCCCGTCGCGTTGGAGCGCATGGAGTACGACAACCAGAACTGCCTCGTCCACTACCGCTCCTTTGCCCAGGGGCGCTCCCGGACTGCGACCGCTCTGGACTTTCTGGCCGACCTCTCGGTGCACGTTCCCGACCGCGGGCAACACGGAGTCTCCTACTTCGGTCGGCACAGCAGCCGGTCGCGCGGCGAGAGGCGCAAAGCACAACTGGCCCCAACCGACTCGAGCCTCACCACAAGAATGCAGCCCCCTCCTCCCCCGTCGAGGAAAGCCTTTCGCATCGTCTGGGCGCGGTTGTTGCAGAAGGTCTGGCGGGTGGACGTCCTGCGGTGCCCTCGCTGCGGGGGTCGGGCCCGCGTGACCGCGGCCGTCGTCAACC
>RGZZ01000818.1 GCA_010028905.1 Pseudomonadota bacterium
GGCGAGATCGAGGAGCCGCGGATGCTCGAAGACGAGGCGCACGGGCACATCTATGCCCAGCGCCTGTCGCAGCCGTACGGTGAGCTGGGTGGCCAGCAGCGAGTGGCCGCCG
The DNA here is from genome assembly GCA_010028905.1 of Pseudomonadota bacterium. Classification (NCBI taxonomy): domain Bacteria; kingdom Pseudomonadati; phylum Pseudomonadota; species Pseudomonadota bacterium. Next base: position 113 of record RGZZ01000818.1, read on the forward strand.
AGGGCGAAGAAATCGGCTTCGAGCCCGAAGCTCGGCGCCTTTGCAGAGGCAGCACCCCCACCGAGCACCGCGAGAGCCTGGAACAGCACCATCTGTCCGACGAGGTCGTCGGGGGTGGGTGTGATCTGCTCAATCCCCGTCGTTGTGAGCTCTGGCAATGGCAGCGTCTTGCGGTCGAGCTTTCCGTTCGAAGTCAGGGGCAGCGCCTCGAGGGTGACGATGGCTGTTGGGATCATGTACGCGGGCAGGGTGCGCGCGATGTGTCGCTTGATCTCGTCTGACGTGGCGGTTCCCACGACCCACGCCACGAGTCTCTTGTTGCTGGCGTCGGCGGGGTCGTCGACCGCGAGCACCACGGCCTGCGTGACGCCTGCGCAGGTGAGAATTGCTGCTTCGATCTCGCCGGTCTCGATGCGGAAGCCTCTGATCTTGACCTGGTGGTCGATGCGCCCACCGTGCTCGAGTCTTCCGCTTGCGAGCCAGCGGCCGCGGTCTCCGCTGCGGTAGCACCGGGTCCCGTCTGGACCCGCGATGAAGCGGTCGGCGGTCAGCCCGGGCCGCTCGAGGTAGCCGCGCGCCAGACCTTCCCCGGACACGATGATCTCGCCCCAGACGCCGATGGGCGTGGGGTTGCCGTGGGCATCCCAGACCTCGATGCCCCAGCCGTCGATGGGCGTGCCGATGACGCTCTGATGGCAGTAGGCATCGATGAGCGATTGTGTGAGTGCCTCGAAGGTCACGTGCACCGTGGTCTCAGTGATTCCATACATGTTGACGAGGCGCCCGGGGGTACCCATGTGCAGGTAGGGCGCGACGGATCGCAGGTCGAGGGCTTCACCCCCGAAGATGATCTCGCGCAGATGCAGCGCGGGCAGGGTGTCGTTTGCCTGTCTTGCCTGCATGGCGAGCAAGAGGTTCTGGAAGGCAGATGGCGTCTGGTTGAGCACGGTGACCTTCTCGTGGTGGAGCAGGTCGATGAGCAGGTCGGGCGAGGTGCGTGTTTCTTGCGGTACGATGACGAGGCGCCCCCCGTGCGTGAGTGCTCCCCAGATCTCCCAGACCGAGAAGTCGAAGGTGGTGCTGTGGAAGAGCGTCCATGCATCATCAGGGCCGAAGGTGAAGTCGCGGACCGTGCGCTGCAGCAGCGCAGCTACGTTGCCGTGGGTGACGCCAACGCCCTTCGGTCGCCCTGTGGAGCCAGACGTGTAGATGACGTAGGCGAGCTGGCCCGGCGTGATCTGTG
>RGZZ01000819.1 GCA_010028905.1 Pseudomonadota bacterium
AACGGGCACCGTCGTCAACGGTCGTTTCACCCTTCGCGCGCCGCTTGGACAGCAGCGCGCGAACGGTGGCGTGTGGCGGGCCGATGATGGCCTGCTGCAGAGCTCATCTGTCGTCACGTTGCTGTGGGCTGATGATCGGCACGATCGCGAGGCCCTCACCCGCGCGCTCGCAGCGCTGCCTCGGCACACCCATCCCCATCTCCTGGCCGTGCGCGACGCGGGCCTCATCACCGAGGGCGCATTGAGCGACTGGGCCTGTGTGGCGGTTGATGGTTTTGAGGAAAGCCTTCACGACAGAAAGAGTGGCGCTGCCTCGCTCTCCGTCGACGAGACCCACCGACTGGCCATTCACATCTGCGAAGCGCTTGCAGGTCTGCACGAGCGCGGAGAGGTGCAGGGGGGGCTCATGCCATCTGACATCGTTCGCGCAGGCAATGATTGGAAGTTGTGCCATCTTCCGGGGATACGCGGGGGGACATGGTCTGAGCTTCCGGGTGAATCAGGCGGCGCCCACGCGGTGGCGTTCGTGGCCCCGGAGGCGCTGGGAGCCGTCGCATACGCGCCCAGCGACTTGTGGGCGCTAGGCGCTATCGTGCAATGGTGTGCTACGGGTGCTCTTCCTCACGACGGGGAAGACGTCATAAGCTGCGTTACCGCGTTGATGACCACCGAACCCCGCATCTCTGACGCGCTGCCGTCGCGCCTCGAGTCCTTCGTGCGTCGCTCTCTCGTCACCGATCCGGCGATGCGACTCACGGCCGCTGAAGGCCTGGAATTGCTGGGTCGGGCGACCTAGCCTCGCTCCCCCCGGGCCTCTCGCTCCCCCCGGGCCTCTCGCTCCCCCCGGGCCTGCTTCGCCCCTTCAGCCCTGCGGACCGCGCTCGAGCCGTCCCTCGTACCCGCGCTCGGTGGGACGGTAGAACCGCGTGCCGCTGATCTCGTCGGGCAGGTGCTGCTGTGCCACCCGTCCACCCTCGAAGTCGTGGGCGTACTTGTAACCGTCGCCGTAGCCGATCTTCTTCATGAGCGGCGTCACCGGATTGCGAAGATGCGTGGGCACATCGAGGCTGCCGTGCTTCTCGACCGCGTCGCGGGCCTCCCACAGCGCCACCGCCGCGGCGTTGCTCTTGGGGGCCGTGGCCAGGTAGATGGCGGCTTCGGTGAGCGCCAGGTCGCCCTCGGGTGATCCCATCACCTGGAAGGCCTGGAACGCCGCAACCGCCACCTGCAGGGCGCGGGGGTCGGCCAGCCCGACGTCTTCGGCGGCCATGGCGATCATGCGACGGGCGGGCACCAGCGGGTCCTCCCCCGCCTCGATGAGGCGAACGAGCCAGTAGACGGCCGCGTCCG
>RGZZ01000820.1 GCA_010028905.1 Pseudomonadota bacterium
GCCGCCGGGCTGGAGCGAATACACCTTTGGAACGTGGACGCCCTGGTGGATAGGCGGCGCCGACGACATGGAACCGCCCTCACCCGCGGGCGGCATCGCGCCACGCGTGCCAGAGCGGTCGTACGACGAGGCCATGGGGGGCGAACCAGACGGGACCGGCCGCCGGGGCAATGTGCGCACCCTGGCCGGGCGCACCGACGTCAATGGCAAGCATCGAACCCATCTGCGCTTCCTCTCGGTGTCGTCATCGCAGCCCACCGCGCTGTCCGCCCAGGCCACTGTGCAGGACGTGAACCGACAGGCCTGGACCGCCCGCACAACCATGCTGGTGCATCCGGCGAGCCTCTACGTGGGCCTCAAGCCGGACCGATTCTTCGTGCAGCAGGGTGAGCGGATGCCGGTTCGTGTCGTGGTCACCGATCTCGATGGCAAGGCAGTTGCCAGCCGCGCCGTGCACCTTCGCCTGACCCGATTGGAATATGCGTGGGAGAGCGGCACGGTCGAGGAGATCGCGGTCGACGCCCACGACCACAGGTCCGGCGACACGCCGGTGGTCGACGAGCTCGTGCCTCCAGAGGGCGGAGAGTACCGCCTCGTGGCCGAGATCGAAGACGACAAGGGGCGCCGCAACCGCAGCGAGATCACCTTCTGGGTGCCCGGCGGCAAGCAGATCCCCGCGCGCGAGGTGACACGCGAGAAGGTGACCCTTGTGCCCGACCGGAAGGAGCACGCCGTCGGCGACACCGCACACGTCCTTGTGTCGGCGCCCTTCCCGGCCGGCAAGGCGCTGCTCACGGTGCGCCGCGGCGACATCGTCGAGACCCGCGTCATCAATCTCGAGAATGGCAGCGGCACATTTGATCTGCCCATCACCGAATCGATGATCCCGAACGTCTTCGTGCAGGTCGATGTGGTCGGAGAGGCCGTGCGCACCGACGACGCTGGCAAACCAGACGAGCGCCTGCCGAAGCGGGCTGCGTTCGCCAGCGGCAGGCTCGACCTCTCTGTGCCACCGGTTTCGCGTACGCTCTCGGTGAAAGCCGACCCGAAGCATCCGCGGCTCGATCCCGGCGGCAAGACCGACGTCGAGGTCGACGTGCGCGACGCGACCGGAAGCCCCGTCGCGAACAGCCAGGTGGCGGTCGTGGTGGTCGATGAATCGGTGCTCGCCCTCACCCGCTACAAGATTCCCAATCCGCTCACCATCTTCTACCCACACCGTCAGGATGACACAACCGATTCAGAGAACCGAACCTACGTGCGCCTCGATGATCCGACCCGGATCGGGGGCGATGGTGGTAAAGCCCTCTCGCTTGAGCAAGACAAGATGGGGCAACCCGCTCCAGGTGC
>RGZZ01000821.1 GCA_010028905.1 Pseudomonadota bacterium
CGCAACCGCCCACGAGCGCCCCCCTCTCGGCGACGCCCGCTCCCTTGAGCGAACAAGAGCAGCAACAGGCGCTCGACACGGCAAGGACCTTCGTCACGCGCTTCTACCAGCGCAACGTTGCGGGGGCCTTCGAGCTGGTGCGCGGCATCAAGAATCCCGAGGCCGAGGCAAAGCTGCTGAGCGACCGCATCCACGATTCGATTGCCGCCGAAGCCTACCAGCATCTGTCGCTGTGCGAGGCGAACCTCGAGACCCTGGGAGGGGCGCTGAGCGCCTGGTCGCGCGTCAACGGCTCCAGCCTCCCCCGCACGCTCGACGCGCTGGTGGCCGGGGCCTACCTCACCGAGGTCCCCCGATGCCCAGCAGGAGGGCGATACGTCTACCAGCCCTCGAAGGCAGGCGTCAGCGTGGCGTGCACCCGAGACGCCCATCGCAGGATCGGCATCACGGGAAGCTTCCCCGCGCTGACCAGCAGCGGCGCGCTCACCCTCGGCGGGCAGAGCCTGCACTTCGATCGACGGGTCCCATTCACTGTGGCGCAGTGGAACGTCAACATCGCCCTCTGGCAGGCAGACTACCGCACGCTGTGGCTCGCGCTGACGGAGCAGTCCTCGCTCGAGAACGGCCCCATGCGCGACCGAGGCGGCGTCCTGGTCATGTCGCGCCGCGACGGGGTGTGGAAGATCGATCTCTGGTTGACCTGTCAAGACCTGAACATGGCCTTCGACCCCGTGAAGTGGCAGACGCAGACCCCCATCGTAATTCAAGCTTTGTGCTATGCGGTTCAAGGGCAGCCGGGAACGCAGGTGCCCGAGAGCGACCAGGGAAAGCCGCAGCTGCAGCTGCGGGTCTGCGAGGCGAACCTGCGGGGCCTGGCGGTGGCGCTGGAAGACGTATCCCTCAAGCTGAACGGGCGCTATCCGACCACGGGGGCACTCGAGACGGTGCTGAAGCGCTCGAGGAAGACGCTTCCGACATGCCCGGCGGGCGGCAGGTACACGTACCGGTGCGAGCCCGGCGGTCATTCGTACGTGATCTTCTGCGCCGGACACGCCCATGCAGACGCCGGCCTGCCCGCCGACCTGCCATCTGTTGATCCGGTGCTCGGCGTGAGCACGGCTGCACCGACTCCCGCGACACCGCTGAAGAAGTAGCGCGCTCCGAGCCCCCTCTTCCATTCGTTCACAACCTGTCAATGGCCGGACGCGGGCCGGCATGGCACACTGTACCTCAAGAGGAAGCGTGCGCCTTCGCAGGCCATCGGCCTGGCGACGTGTGACACATGGGATGAGGGACTCCGCCATGCTCGATTCGATTCGCGCCATCACACTGCCCCCGGTTTCAGGACAA
>RGZZ01000822.1 GCA_010028905.1 Pseudomonadota bacterium
GTGCACCGTATGGGCCTACGTCTGCAACCTCACGCCGGGCGTGCAGTCGCTGCGTCTCGACCAGCTGTCGCTGCAGCCGTCAGACGGCCCGAGGATCGAGGCGACCGCGCTTCCGACGCGAACGCTCGCGCTGGAGCCCGGCGAGCTGATCCTGGTCCACCCCGCGTTTCGCTGGGGGGCGATGTCGGGCGGCACCTCGCGTCCGCCGCAGCTGACGCTCCGGCTCGAGGGCTATGGCGTGCTGCGCGTGCCGCTGCGCGAGCGAACGACCAACCTGGGCGCGCTCGATGAGCTTCCTTCGGGACTTCGCGAGCCGCTGGCCTCTGAGCTCACGGCAGCGGGGGCGCTGCGTCGGGCCAGCCCGTGATGACGTTCAGGAGCATCGGGTCGTGGCGGCGGATCGCCGCACGACTCGAACAAGGGGGTCGAGGAGGTCTCATGCGTTTCGCCCATCTTCAGAGGTTCGTGCTCGCCGCCGTTCTCACGGCGCTCGTGCTGCTCGCCCGCCCGGTGGCGGCAGATGTTCCTGCTGATCCCGCGGGGGCATACGCCATGCGCTTCACGGTGCCCCTCGAAACCCTGAAGGCTGATTTCGGTCTGCCGCCTCGCTACGACCCTCACGAGGAGGGTGAGATCGCCTACAGCCGATGGTACGTGATGTCGAGCTATCCTACGGCCTCGCGCCAGGTGGTTGCGGCCTGGGGACCGCGGGCGCGTCGCTATCCCGCGCCGACACCGCCCGCCGGCGTTGACGCGGTCACCTGGAAGCGCGAGCGCGTGCTGGCTGCGGCGCAGAAGCTGATCGGGTATGGCTATCAGCATCACCACCTCCCAGATTTCGATCCTGGCCCCGGCTGGCCGTGGCGCAAGGTGGCGACGGGGCGCAACGGCAAGGGCGTCGACTGCTCGAACTTCACGGCGTTCTGCTACAACTACGCCCTTGGCATGCAGCTGCCCACGGCTATCGGCTCGCAGTCCGACATGCGTGATGTCGAGGGGCTGCAGGTTGCGTCGCTCGAGCTTCCGCCCAGCCGAGCCGGCGCGCCCACGCCGTTCGAGCGCTTCACCCGTGTGCTTGCGCCGGGCGATCTGCTGTTCGTGCGCAACCGAGGCGAGCGGGTGGCGCACGTGGTGATCTGGGTGGGCGCGAACGGCGCGGGGTGTCGTGATCCCCTCGTCATCGACTCAACCGACGTCGACACCGCTGACGACAAAGGGCAGGGCATTCCCCACGGGGTGCAGCTGCGACCGTTCCGGGACGGGGGGCGCTACCACACGCTCTTTGATCACGCGGTGCGCCTGATTCGCTGAGCGCGATGCTGCCCGAAGCGGTCAGGAGTGCGGCCCGGC
>RGZZ01000823.1 GCA_010028905.1 Pseudomonadota bacterium
CGGCATGCCGCAGGGCGCCAACGCCGCCCCGTCTTCAAACGCGGGGGGACAGAACGCGCCTTCTGGCTTGAAGCCGATGCAGGCCAGCCCCACCGACGCGAAGCTCGGCGCCGACCAGCGCGGACTCGACGAAGCCCGCAAGCTCGGTCAGGACGCCCGCGGCAACCAGCAGGCCGCCGAGGGCAACCGTGACGCATCGAAGAACGCGGCCGACAACGCCGGCCGCGATGCCGCCCAGAACCGAGCCGACCAGGGCCAGCACAACAGTGCCGCCGATCAGGCCGAGAAAGCGGCCCAGCAGGCCATGCAAGACGAAGGCAAGCAGATGGCCGAGAAGGCCAAGAACGATACCCAGGCCGCCCAGGCCAAGCAGGAGCAGGCACAGGCCAAGGCCGAGGAGATGAAGGGTCAGGCCGACATCGCCAAGGGCACGGGCGAGCAGGCCGCGGGCAAGGCGCAGGAAGCCGCGGGACGCGGCCAGGAGACGGCCGGTCAGGCGAAGGAAGCCCAGGGCAAGGCGTTGGAGAGCAACCTCTTCACCGCTGCGGCGGGGGCCGCCATGGAGGCTGCAGGAAAGGCCGAAGAGGCTGCGGGCAAGGCGCAGGAGCAGGCTGGACAGCAGCTCGAGCAGCGCGGCAACCAGGACAAGTCGAAGGGCCAGCAAGAGCTGCGAGACGGTCAGCAGAAAGAGCAGAAGGCCGTCGCCAAAGAGCAGAAGAACGTCAAGGAAGGCCAGGAGCACCAGAAGAAGGCGGTGGAAGACCGGGGCAAGGCCGACCAGGAAGGCCAGAAGGCCGAGGCCAGCCGCGGCCTGGCCAACCAGGACGGTGAGAAAGCCGCGGCCAACGATACCGCACAGCAGAACAACAATGCCCAGGCCGAACGTTCCGGTCAGCAGGCCGAGCGGGCAGGCGACAACGCGCGCACGTCCGACGAAGGGGCCAACCAGATCGAGCAGATGAAGCCGACCTCTGCAGGCGAGGCGCCGGAGGAATCCGGGGCTGGGCAGTGCGGTGAAGGCGGCTGCGGTGGTGGCGGTGGCGACCAGGGTGGCGGCGGCGGCGGTGCCGGCGACATGCTCAGCCAGCTGATGCAGGGGCTCTCGGGCCTTCTCCAGGGAATGGGGCAAGGTCAGGGCGGGCAGAATCTGTCCCCCGCGCAGAAGGCTGCGCTGAACAAGCAGTCGCAGCAGTACATGAACCAGATCAACGGGGTGATGGGCCAGCAGCAGCAGGGCATCAACAACCTGATCAACGGTACGCTCAGTCCCGAGTGGGCCAACATGGCCATGGGCACGCCAGGCGGCGGAGGCGGAACGGGAGCAGTCACTCCGATGACTGCGTCCGCTGG
>RGZZ01000824.1 GCA_010028905.1 Pseudomonadota bacterium
CACCGCAGTCCCCGTCCTGCCATACGGCCCGCTGATCCGCGTGGGCCTCGATGCCGCCATGGAACGCGCTGGGCTTGCTTCCACGGGTGGGATGACGATCCACGGCGGAGCCGAGCCGATTCACGTCAGCGAAGGTCACAAGGTGGAGATCACCGTTGATGGCGGCGGAAAGCTCCACCTGATCTGCGACAGCGCTGAGCACAGCGTCGACGGTGTCGTCGAGGTTCGCCCGAGAGACGCCAGCCAGCCGTTGCAGCTGATGCATCTGCGCGGCAACGGAACCTGTCGGCTCCAGGGCTTCCGAGGAACCCTCGCGTTCACGGCGCGCGACAAGGCGCTGCACGTCGTGAACATCATCAGCGTCGAGGAGTACGTGGCGGGCGTCGTGCCCAATGAGACACCCGCGGTCTATCCGGCAGAGGCGCTGCGCGCCATGGCGGTCATCGCCCGCACCTTTGCCCTCTCTCGACTAGGCTACCACAGGGCGTGCGGCTATGACGTGTGTGGAACCGTCGACTGCCAGATGTACGGCGGATGGCTCACCGAGACCGAAAGCACCAATCACGCCGTGACAGACACCCGCGGAGAGGTGGTCGCCTTCGGGGGAGGCCCCGCAGACACCACGTTCCACGCCGTGTGCGGAGGGGTGGGTGAAGATGTCTCGCTGGTCTGGCCTCTTCCGCAGACGCCCTACCTCGTTGGCGCACCAGACGGTCCAGCGAGCCTCCCGGACCTCTCTGGCGACGACGCGTTCGCGGCCTTTCTCGAGGCCCCCCCCACCTGCAGCTGCGCGTCGAGTCCTCGGTTCCGATGGCGCGAGACCTACACCCTCACGCAGCTGCAGACGCTGTTCGAGCACAGCCTTCCCGTCACGTTGAAAGGCGCATACACCCCCATCGGTGCGCTTCGGTCCGTGCGCGTCGCAGAGCGCTCCCCGAGAGGACGGGTCATGCGACTCGAGATCGAGGGGGCCGAGGGTCGCTGCGAGGTGCGCAGCGACCGCATCCGCTGGCTCTGGAGCGGAGGCAGGGTCGGCCAGGGCGGGCTTCAGAGCACGCTCTTCCGCATCTGCCCTCGACCGGACGGGGCCTTCGACTTCGTCGGTGGCGGATGGGGCCACGGGGTGGGCATGTGCCAGGAAGGAGCCGCGGGAATGGCCCTTCGCGGCCTCGATCACCGCGCCATCATCGCACACTACTACGCACACACCGATACCGTGCCGTTGGAGACGCTTTCCCCACAGACCCACGCGGCGCTCAGATCGCGCCCCGAAACAAAGCTGGAGGTCGAACGACGATGAACTGGAAATCGTGGACTGTTGCGCTGGCTGCATTCCTGGCCCTCCCCGC
>RGZZ01000825.1 GCA_010028905.1 Pseudomonadota bacterium
GCTGCTCGAGAAGGCGTTCGCGATCGTGTCCAATGCCGATGTTCGCGTGCTGCTGGGAAACTGCCTCATGCGAAGGGCGTTTCATCTCGTGTCAGATGACGTAAACGAGTTGAGCGTGTCTGATCTACGTACCCGCGGCGAGGCGCTGATGGAGCAGCATCGAAGGGCCATCGCCGATTTTGAGCGCGCTTCGTCGCTGGGCTTCGGCCAGGCGCAGGGGCATGCGGGCAATGCGCGCAAGGCGCTGGGGGTGTTGCAGCGAAAGGTGCGTGACGCCAAGGCAGGCCGTCAGGCCGAGCAGCTTTCGCTGTTCGGTGACGACGGTCTCACACGCGGTGAAGAGTGCGTAAGAAGCAAGGGCCGCCCCAGGTTGGCGCTTGCCTGGGAGGCGGCACTGCCCACGGCGGGCCTTGATGTGTCGTTCAGCCAGTCGGGAAAGGTGCTGGCCGTGGCGCACGGTGGGGGAACGACCCTGTTCGATGTCGCGAGTGGCGACGTCTCGATGCGTCTGAACGATGATGGGTGCGTGCAGTGCGTCGTGTTCTCGGCCATCTCCGATGACTACCTGTTCGAGGGCTCCAGCACAGGGCACGCGGGGCTGTGGTCGCTGGGGGATTCGCCTCGGTATCGCGTGATTGATGAGGGCCCGGACGAGGTGGTGGGGTTCGCGCTCTCCGGGAACTGGCGCAGCCTCGCGGTGCTTCGCGAGCGGAGTGATGCGCTGAGGGTGGTGTCGACGGTGGGCGATGACGTGCACGATATCGCCACGTTGTCGTCCAGCTACGTCACCGCGGTGGCGGCGTTTCACGCCAGCGACAGGTGGGTGCTGGGCCTCGGAACCGCGCTGGGTCTGTGCGCCACCGATTCAATGATGTGTCTGGATATCACCGAAATCGGTATCTTTGTGAAGTGTCTAGCGGTCTCACCGGATGACAGCCTCATCGCCGTGGGGGGATTGATGGGCGAGATCGCGCTCGTGCAAGCGCGAGACCTGCGCGTGAAGCGGGTCATCAATGTGCACGCCCAGTGCGTGAACGCGCTGGCGTTCTCATCGGATGGCGCGTTGCTCATCTCGGGAGGGATTGGCGAGAAGGTCAAGGTCCTCTCGTTGCGGTCGGGCAGGGTGATTGACTGCGTGTCGCACGACAGGGAGGTGACGGGGGTGGCGGTCTCACGAGACGGCGAATACGCTGCCAGCGTGTCGTTCGACAAGACGGTGAAGGTGTGGCGAATCGAGCGCTGACGTTACGGGGTTTGCGCTGTGATGTGTACGGCGATGCCACGGTTGCGCGCGTCTGAGAGCGACGTGCCGACCATCGGCGTGTCGGGGAGTGCCCGCACGGCGAAGG
>RGZZ01000826.1 GCA_010028905.1 Pseudomonadota bacterium
AACAACGGCGACTTGAGCACAATTGCGCTCAACAACGGCGACTTGAGCACAATTGCGCTCAACAACGGCGACTTGAGCCCAATGGAGCTCAACAACGGCGACTTGAGCGCAATTGAGCTCAACAACGGTGAAATCTGGCCGTGAAGCGGGTGAATAGCGCGCTCTGATGGCACAAGGAGTTCTCAACCGCACAGATGAATCCACCCTCATCCCCCCAGGAGAGAACCTGCCATGCGCCACCTCATCTTCGGCGGCTCGGGAGCCATTGGCCTCGCCGTCGCCCGTCGCCTTGTCTCCCAGGGCGACACCGTCTTCCTGGCCGGCCGCAACGAAGCCACGTTGTCGGCAGCGGCCACCGAGCTCAACGCCCCGTGGGCCCTGGTCGACGCCACATCGTTCGACGCGGTGGAAGCCTGCGTGAAACAAGCTGCCGAGGCCATGGACGGCCTCGACGGCGTGGCGAACTGTGTGGGGTCGGTAGTGCTCAAACCAGCCCATCTAACCTCGGCCGACGACTATGAAGAGGTGCTGCGTGTCAACCTGGGCTCCGCCTTCGCCGTGGTGCGCGCAGCAGCCACTGCGCTGCGCGCCTCAGGGGGCAGCGTGGTACTGGTATCGTCGGCCGCAGCACGCACGGGCTTCGCCAACCACGAAGCCGTTGCGGCGGCCAAGGCCGGCGTCATCGGCCTCACCCTGTCGGCAGCAGCGACCTACGCGGCCCAAGGCATCCGCTTCAACGCAGTCGCCCCAGGCCTGGTGCGCACTCCGCTCACAAAGCGCCTCACCGCGAGCCCAGCCGCCGAGAAGACCTCGGCCGACATGCACGCCCTGGGCCGCATCGGCGAGCCGGACGACGTGGCGCCACTCATGGCGTGGCTGCTGGGGCCGGAGAGCGGCTGGGTGACCGGCCAGGTCTTCGGTGTCGACGGTGGGCTCGGCACGGTGCGTCCGCGCCCCACGACCGCGCGCTGATCGTCATTGCCGTGTGAGCGCAGCTTATCGACCTGGCCATGCGCCGCGTGAGGGCTTGGAGAGAGCAGACCGACGAGAGCATCGCCGTAGACGAGCGCGGAGAGATCGGAGCTCACTCCCCTTCCCCAGGGAATACCGTCATCCTTGCGCGGCAAAAGTCCTGAAACTGTCTCGTCGACCGCACGAGCGTTGGGAGGCTGCTCGTCACAATGAGCCAACGCTTGACTTGACCTCACAAACGGCATCTTCCACGCACCGATTTCAGCAAAAAAGCCGGTGACCCTGAGGAATCCCCGATTTTGTCCTCGGTAGGACGCGGCTTTGCCGCATTCCAGCCGAGCGCCTCTACGAATCAGTCGCCCATCGAGTCGTCT
>RGZZ01000827.1 GCA_010028905.1 Pseudomonadota bacterium
CGGCAAGTCGACGCTGCTGCGCATCTTGTCCGGGCGTGAGGAACCGGACAGCGGCCGGGTGGTGTTCGCCCGCGGCATCTCGGTCGCGTACCTCGCCCAGAACCCCACCTTCGACCCCGACCTCACGGTGCTCGACGCCGTGTTCGCGGCCAGCACCGAGATCATGCGCCTGCAGGCTGAGTACGAGCAGGCCTGCCAGGCCGTGTCGAGCGGCGACGAGAGCGCGCTGGCGCGCATGACGGGCCTGGCGGCGGCGCTCGAGGCCAGCGGCGCCTTCGACCTCGAGACCAGCGCCCGCACCGTGCTCAACCATCTCTCGGTCACCGACGTGAGCGCGCGCATCGGATCGCTCTCGGGCGGCGGACGCAAGCGGGTGGCGCTGGCGCACGCGCTCATCACCCGCCCCGATCTGCTGGTGCTCGACGAGCCCACCAACCATCTCGACACCGATGCCGTGGCGTGGCTCGAGCGCTACCTTCAAGGGTACACGGGAACGTTGCTGCTCGTCACCCATGACCGCTACTTCCTCGATCGCGTCACCAACCGCACGGTGGAGGTCGAGAAGGGGCAGGTGCAGACGTTCGTGGGCGGCTATGCCGACTACCTCGAGCGCAAGGCCGAGCGCGAGGCCCAGAAGGCGGTGGCCGAAGAGAAGCGCGACGCGCTCATGCGCACCGAGCTCGCGTGGCTGCGCAAAGGGCCGCGGGCGCGGGCCACCAAGCAGAAGGCCCGGGTCGAGCGCGCCCACGCCCTGCTCGAGGCCCCGCGTGACGAGAAGGAGGCGGCCCTCGACATCAGCCTCGCGGGGCGTCGCCTGGGCGGCAAGACCATCGAGCTGAAGAACGTGTCGAAGTCGTTCGACGGGCGCGCGATCATCAGCGGTTTCACCTGCACGCTCAAGAAGGGCGAGCGCATCGGCATCGTCGGGGGCAACGGCACCGGCAAGACCACGTTGCTCGAGCTCATGTGCGGGCGCCTCGCACCCGATGCGGGCACGGTCGAGACGGGGGCCACCGTGGCCATCGGCTATTACGATCAAGAGAGCCGCGCCCTCGATGACGACATGAAGGTCATCGACTACATCCGCGACGAGAGCGACGCCATACGCACGGCCGATGGCAACGTGCTCACCGCCGAGAAGATGTGCGAGCGCTTCCTGTTCAGCGGGGCCATGCAGCACGCCCCCATCGGGCGGCTGTCGGGCGGTGAGCGCCGTCGTCTCTATCTGCTGCGCGTGCTGATGGGCAATCCCAATGTGCTGCTGCTCGACGAACCGACCAACGATCTCGACATTCCGACCCTGGTGCGACTCGAAGATCATCTCGACGGCTTCG
>RGZZ01000828.1 GCA_010028905.1 Pseudomonadota bacterium
GCCTCGACCGTGACCTCGACGAAGTCACAGGCGGCCAGTGCATAGGGCGCAACCAGGCGCTTGAGGCTGCGCTTGAAGCTGCGCTTGCGACGACGCGTGGTGGCTGCGGCGGATTCATCGGGGAGGCAGACGGTCGCCGTCAGCAGGCTTCGAAGCGGCTGCTCGAGGGGCGACACGGGTGCGTCAGGCAGATGTACCGGAACCGTCAGGGGCAGGCGACGCTTGAGGGGCTCAACCATGATGGACATGAGGGATCCTCCTTATTCAACGCAGGATGGAACAGACGGGTCGCACCAGCGCACCCGACAACCTGTGAAAATGAGTCAGCGGTGGGTCAGTAGAGTCGAATCACGCCGATGACCCGCCCATTCAGGCGAAAGTCATGGGTGAGCACGATGTCGGCGTACATCGGGTTGTCTGCACGCAACACGATTCGCCCCTGCTCTCGGAAGAAGCGCTTGACCGTGGCCTCTCCGTCTACACATGCCACAACGATGGCGCCGTTCTCAGCCGAAGCCTGATCGCGCACCATGACGAGATCACGGTCTTCGATGCCAGGGGCCATGCTGTCGCCCTTGACACGAAGCAGGTAGACATTCCCCCGCCCCGAGATCCAGGCGTCTGGCAGGGCGAGCATGTCGTCTACATTCTGCTCCGCCGTGATGGGGATGCCAGCCGCCACACGCCCGAGCACCGGGACCAGGGTGGCGTTCATGGGCGGGGGAGCTTCTGCCGCAACCGGCAGCGCACCCGTCGTGTGCTCGAGTGCCTGGAGCACGCTCGGTGCAAGCGTCAGCGCGCGCGCCCCTGTCTCACGACGAAGAAACCCCTTCTTCTGGAGCGCCTCCAGATGACGCTGCACGCCAAATGCAGACGCCATGCCGAAGTGATTGGCAATCTCACGAACGGTGGGCGGATAACCGCTCTCGCGAAGAACCTCGACAATGTAGTCGAGAACCTCGCGCTGCCGCTCTGTGAGATCACGTACGCTTCTATCGGGTGACATGCAGCCTCCTCGGGGGGTGAGATCGCCGTGGGCAATTGCCGCGGCAACCTCACACCCTTCGCCTCGCTCGGGCCTCGCGTGCCTGCCTGCACGACGCCGGTCGAGGGTCGGTCGCGCACCGCAGTGTCTGAGGGCGATGCTTGACTCGGCATGGGTGATTATAGTGGACGAATGTACACTTGTCAACATGGACAGTGTACAGAAGTACAGATGTCGGATTCAGGGTGCGCGAGCGGTTCCGAAGACCGCGACAGCTGTCCCGCGACGGCGGTGAAGCCGACTGCCCCATTCCACACTAGAAGCCCAAATGGGCTTATACCGAC
>RGZZ01000829.1 GCA_010028905.1 Pseudomonadota bacterium
TTCTTCTCCGAGATGCTCGCACACATCGACACGCCCACCGCCCCCTTCGGCATCATGCACGCGAACAGCAGCGGCGAGGACGTGGCGGAAGCGCACCTGCGCATCTGCCCTGACCTCGCCGCACGCATGCGCGCCGCAGCGGCCCGTGCGGCCGTGCCACCCGCCACCCTTGCCCACCTCGCCTGGGCCCTCGTGCTGAGCCGTCTCTGTGGGCAGGACGAGGTCGTCTTCGGCACCGTGCTGTTCGGACGGCTCCAGGGTGGGCTGGATGTCGAGCGCGCCATGGGCCTCTTCATCAACACCCTGCCACTGGCTGTAAACCTGCGCAACCAGACCGCCGCGCAGGTGCTCACCCAAATCGCAAAGCGGCTCGTCTCCCTCATCCGGCATGAGCACGCTCCCCTCAGTGTCGCCAAGAGCTGTGCAGGCATCCCTGCCGGTGGAGAGCTGTTCACCGCCATGCTCAACTATCGACACAGCGCTGCGCCAGCCCAAGACGGGTCGGAGAACGCTTTCGCCCCTGGAATCACCATCCTCAGCGCCCGGGAGCGCACGAACTACCCCTTCGCGATGTCGGTGGACGACCTCGGGATCGGGTTCGCCCTCACTGCCCAGAGCGTTGAGATCGAAGGTATCGGATGGACCGCGCAAGCGCTGTGCGATCTCATGCGCGAGGCGCTCGCGCAGCTCACCACGGCAGTGGAACAGGAAAGCACGCGGCCAGCTCTCGCACTCTCCCTGCTCGCGGAGAATGATCTCATGCGTCTTGAGCCGTGGACGGGCTCCCCAGCGACGCTCTCCGATCCGCGCCCCCTCATGCACCAGCGCTTCGAAGAGCACGTTGCCCTTCACCCTGACGCCACCGCCATCGTCTTTGAAGACCAAAACCTCACCTACGGTACGCTCGATGCCCGTGCCAACCGCCTGGCGCGACATCTCATTGGTCTTGGCATGGGCCCCGACGAGCGCGTAGCACTCGTCATGGAGCGTGGCTTCGATCTCATCGTCGCCATCCTCGCCACCCTCAAAGCCGGCGGCGCCTACGTGCCCCTCGATCCCGCCTGGCCGACCGAACGCCTCACCTACGCGATCAAGGACAGCAGAGCGAAGGTCGTGCTCACGCACGAGGCTGTATACAAGACCGCGCTGTCAGGGACGCACCCAGACACCCACATCTCAGATGGACCCCAGATCGTCTGCATGGACGCGCCCCAGACGCGGCGCGCTGTAGCACATAGAACGCATACCAGGCCTGGCACGAGCGCGCTCTCCCCGCAGAGCCTGGCCTACGTCATCTACACCTCGGGCTCCACCGGCAGGCC
>RGZZ01000830.1 GCA_010028905.1 Pseudomonadota bacterium
TGGCCAGTGAAAGCATCATGTCTACAACGTCGACCTCACTGGCGATAAGCTCCCATCCGTTCAGTTCGAGAAAGACGGCCATCGCCACGAATGCACCCCCCTTGTTCCCGTCGATGAACGGGTGATTGCTGGCGAGTGCGTGACAGAGACTTGCGGCCAGCACGTGGACACCTTCTTCTGGCTGATACTGCCCATGAAGCTTCGGCCGTGACAAAACTGCTTCGAGCGCTTGCGAATCTCTCAGACCAGACCTGCCACCATGTTGACGCAACAGATCGTGATGGAAGCTCTCGACCGTCAGACGATCGAGCAAGATCGGCTCAGCCACAAAGACGAATCATTTCGCGAGTTCGCGCAGCGCGTTGCGATATCGACGAGAGACCTTTGTGAAGGCCTCCTGGGCCTTGTCGAATGTGGGATCGTAGGGGGTCAGCAAGATACCCCGCTCGGTCTCGATGGCATACAGCGTATCACCCGCAGCGATATGAAGATGCTCGGCCATCTCCTTGGGAATGGTTGCTCCGACTGAGCCTCCCACTTGCCTGACCTTGATCTGCACCACCACGGCGGCCTCCTGAGTGCTACATATGTGCTACTCACAAGGTAGGGGTTCCACAACGCGCCGTCAAGCCACCCGACTCACAGATCGGTCATTGTTCCGTTCATCGCCCGCCTCACCCCACGCGCCCTCGCTACGCGTACTCATCGACGAAGGTGAGGCCATTCTGATGCATGGCGGTCATGAGCGCGTTGGGGTCGACGTCGAGCTGCTGCGCCGCGTGCTGCACGGGGTTGGCGCCTCTGGGCAGATCGGTGACCGAGTCGATGGCCTGCTGCAGACCCTGCGCCTGCACGCCGAGGCTCTGCGCGGTTCTGACGGCGCTCTGCTGGCGCTGCCGGCTCGGAGCGGCCCAGGGAAGCGCGTTGTCTTGATCGCCCTGCCAGCCGCCCGCGCCACCGCCCCCCTGCTGCTCGGCTTGAACCTTCTGGATGGCGGCGCGCAGATCGGCAGGATTGAGGCCGAGCTGCTTCGCCAGCGCCTGCACATCGATGTCTTCGCTCTCACGGCGGCTCGACCGACCCGACGACGCCGCGGGACGCGGCCGCACCAGCCCCGGACCGCTCACCGTGGCGAGGCGCTGCTTGGGAGCAGACGACGGAGCAGAAGAAGAAGCTGAAGGCGTGGGCGGCAGGCTCAATGGGTCCATCGCGTCTCACCATTTCATCGAATTCGCGCATGCCATGTATCGGCAGAGACACGCCCTGGTTAAGCGTTGACGGGCGTGAACGCCAGATCGACATCGCCGCACCGCTCGCCCTC
>RGZZ01000831.1 GCA_010028905.1 Pseudomonadota bacterium
TGGTCGCGACCGATGTGCGTGGCGTGCTGCCCGACTTCATGCGCGACTTCCACCGCCCCCTGTGTCAGAGAAGTTGTCGCCTCTTGATCGCGCGAGGTGTCGCGTGACTGTGAGTTCCTGACGGGCGGAGGAAGCGATGAGCGGATGCAGGTGTACTCGGAGAAGTTCAAGCGGAAGATGGTGCAGCGGATGAGCGGTCCGTCGTCGGTGTCTGCGAGCGCGCTGTCGAAGGAGATCGGGGTCCCCCAGTCGACTCTGTCACGGTGGCTGCTGGCTGCCGGTACGATGACGGGGATGAGCACCTCGCCGAAGAAGGATCTGACCGCCAACCCCAAGGCTCCCCGTCGCACGGAGGACCGCAGCCCGGAGGACAAGCTCCGCCTGGTGGTGGAGGCGGCGAAGCTGAGCGAGAGCGAGCTCGGGGCGTTCCTGCGCCGCGAAGGGCTGCACGAGGCGGACCTCGAAGCGTGGCGCGAATCGATGCTCGGCGCGCTGCGGCCACCGCAGAGCAAGTACGCGAAGTCGGTGGAGGCCCGGCAGGTCCGCGAGCTGGAGAAGGAACTGCGCCGCAAGGACAAGGCGCTGGCGGAGGCCGCAGCGCTCCTCGTGCTCCAAAAAAAAGTCCGGGACCTCTGGGGGGACGGGGACGGCGACACGACGAAGGAGAGCGACGAATGACGCTCGGCCTCATCGATGAGGCGGTGTCGGCTGGGGCGCGCCTCGAGAAGGCGTGCGATGTGCTCGGCCTGAGCGAGCGCACGGTGGAGCGCTGGCGCCACGAGGAGGGCGGTGGGCGCGATGGCCGTGCTGGTCCCCATCGGGCGCCTCCGCACGAGCTGAGCGCGGCGGAGAAGGCGAAGGTGCTCGAGGTGGCGGGCTCGCCGGAGTTCCGCGACATGAGCCCGCGGCAGATCGTTCCGACGCTCGCGGACCGCGGCGAGTACGTGGCGAGCGAGTCGAGCTTCTACCGCGTGCTGAAGGAGGCGGGGCAGGCTGCGCACCGCGGTCGCGCTCGACGCCCGAGCGCGAGCCGGCCCAAGGAACTCGTGGCCGAGGCGCCGAACCGCGTGTGGTGCTGGGACATCACGTACCTGCGCTCGTCGGTGCGGGGCGTGTTCTACCTCCTGTACCTGGTGGTGGACGTGTACAGCCGGAAGATCGTGGGCTGGGCACTGCACGAGGAGGAGTCGCAGGACTTCGCGGTCGACATGATCGGCGCAGCCATCCGCCGTGAGGGCGTCCCCGAGCACACGCTCGTGCTCCACGCCGACAACGGCGGCCCCATGAAGGGCTCGACGATGCTGGCGACCCTGCAGCGCCT
>RGZZ01000832.1 GCA_010028905.1 Pseudomonadota bacterium
CCATCCGCGCGCCGTCGCGGCTTGCCTGAGTGCGTGGAGCTGTGCAGCTCCGTCTTGGTCTTTCGTCGACGTGCGAACGTAGAGAGCCTTTGTCATGCCTGCTTCTCCGTGTTGGTGGTGCCGCTAATCCCCTCCGGCGGCACCTCTTGGTATCTCGACTTCACCAGTCGCCACGCGCCGTTCTCGACGACGACCCCGACGTCGACCTCGTGGAGCAGCTCGTTGGTCCCACGCAACTCGCCCGCCTTGTTCACCTGACTCACGACGAGGGTGAGCGCCACGCGGAGGTTTGTTGTGAGGGTCCGCACGTCGTGAGGCTGGAGAGACGTCGCCTGTAGCGAGTCGATGCAGAGAGCGCGCGCCCTCGTCGATTCGACGACGCCCGCCAGCTCGTCGACGCTGGCCTGCCCGACGACATGAAAGTCACGCCGAGTGACACCGCACCGCTGCAAACGCTCGCCGAGGGTCACCGCCAGCCCCTCTTCCGCAGCAAACAGCACGACAGGGCCGGGGATGCTGTCGAGCCACCGGACGGCGAGCGTGCTCTTGCCTGCGCCTGGAGGCCCCCAGAGCACGCCCAGAGCGCCGACACCGAGGCGCAGGTCCGGTGCAGCGGGGATGCGGACCTCGTCCATCCTGCGCCGAACGAGGTCGGCTGCGGTGGCTCGCTGGAGCTGCGCTAGCGCCCGTGACGGCGCGCGGGAAAAGGCAGGGACGACTAGCCGCGCAGTCCCGCACACGAAGCAGCAAAGCAGCCGCTCGTCGTGGGCAGTCTGGCAGTTCAGGCATACGAAGCGCATTTTCGAGCCCTCTATTGCGAGTTCTGACGACGTGCACGCAAGTCTTTACTTGCATCCTACCCGCGCTCTACGTCGGGTCTGTGATCCGTTTGTTTGTCTCCCTATCGCCGCCTATGCTTGCACGTTCGATGTGCGGGTGTCATGCTTAGATAAGTCAACGGGTAAAACCAGTTCTCGACGGAGGCGCGATGTGGACAACCGTTTCTGAGAAGTTCAGGGTCGATTGCACCGCGTGCCAAACTGCGGGTGTTGCCGTACTCGGCATCACCCGCAGAGGATGGCCGTATGTGACATGCTTAGCTTGTCAGTTTCGCGGGTTCTACAACTCGCCTGGTTCGCTGACGACGCTACGCCAGCGTCACCCCGAGGTGATGATGCGACTCGCTGGTGTCGTCGAGCGGAGTCGGGCCGCGCCGGCAGGGGGCGAGTTGCGTGGCGGCGCTGAACCGGCGCTGGCGACTGGGAGCTGAACGTGGACAAGACCTTTTGGGAACCTTTCGTGGCGGCGGCTGAAGCGGCGC
>RGZZ01000833.1 GCA_010028905.1 Pseudomonadota bacterium
GTGAAGAAGAGCGTGGCGCACCACAGACGCCTCGTCGAGTCGGCGGGCCTGAGACTCCGCCAGCGTCAGATCGCCCTTGTCGAGCGCGGCCTCTGCAAAGAGACGCAGCGAACGCTCTCTCCCTTCGCGCGCGGTCTCGCTCTCCGGCCACGACAGCAGCGCCTGCGTGAAGCTGGCCACCGCTTCACCGAACCGAACATAGGCCGCCTGACCTTCGAGGGTCTGGGCACGCTCGAGGGCTTCGAGGGCCAACGCCTCGACACGCGCGCTCTCCCGATGCTCGAGCGCGCGATGCAACGCCCCTCGAAAAGCCGAGACATGGGGAAAGCGATCTTCAGGACGCGGGGCCATGGCCGTGCGACAGATATGGGCCAGCTCCGTCGAGACCGACGCGCCCAGCACCGGAGGCACAGCCCTGACTGCGGCCCCCACAACGTCAGAGAGCCGCTGCTGCGCATACGGGGGGCGACCGCAGAGCACCTCGAAGAGCGTCGCGCCGAGCAGGAAGACGTCGGTGGCGGCGCCAGGCGCATCTCCGCGCGCCTGCTCCGGCGCCATGTAACGAGGCGTGCCACAGGGCACGCCATCAGATGGCATGCCGATCTCACGCGCCAGTCCCCAGTCGACGAGATAGACCTCGCCGTAGGCACCCAGCATCACGTTGTCTGGCTTGACATCGCAGTGCGCAACACCGCGACTGTGCGCATAGGCCAGCGCATTGCACAACGTGAGCAGCACCTCGAGATGACGGGCGAGGATCGATGCGTCGGAGACCTCGTCCGCTGAGCGCCCGCGAAGATCGTCTCCCCAGCGCCGCCCTTCGACGAGCTTCATCACGAGCGCCTCACCTTCCGCCGCACGGACGAGATCGTGCACCGGCACCACGTTCGGATGATCGAGACGCGCCGCCAGCCGCGCCTCCTGGGTGAAGCGTGTGGCCAGATCCGGCGACGGCGCCAGCTTCACCGCCACCTCTCGCCCCAGAACCTCCTGGGTGGCGCGATAGACCACCCCCATGCCACCGATGCCGACGGCCTGCCCCATCGTGTAGCCAGGAAGTGAGCCCGGCCGCGCACCGCCATCTGCAGGCTGCCCCTCTGCCGGGGAAAAGGTCTGCGCCGGATCGAGTGCCTCGAGCGCGCCATAGGAGCGGCTCCAGCGAAGGGCTGCCTGCTGCTCGAGCAGCGTCTCGTCGTCGTGATCGCTCACGCAGGCACCCGGAAGGACACGCGCGTCCCCTCTCCCACGGCAGACTCCACACGAAAATCAGCCGACGCACCGAAGAGCCCCATGACGCGGTCTCGCACATTCCCCAACCCG
>RGZZ01000834.1 GCA_010028905.1 Pseudomonadota bacterium
CCCCCTCGCGTCCTACGCGCTCCGCTACGCCCGTGAGGGCCTGCAGAGTCGCCTGATCACGAACAAGCCCCTCTTCCTGACCGTGTTCGTCACCGCGCGCTGCGGGCTGAACTGTGGGCACTGCTTCTACCGCGAGGAGCTCCTCAACGGGGACATCAAGGACGAGCTCACCCTCGCGGAGTTCGACCGCATGACCTCGCGGCTCCCGCACTTCCCGAAGCTCATCCTCACGGGCGGGGAGCCGTTCCTTCGGCCGGACCTGCCGGAGATCACGGAGCTGTTCTACGAGAACCGCTCACGCGCCCGGCAGATCACGATCCCGACCGCGGGCGCGCACACCGACCGCATCGTGGGGCTGGTCGAGCGGGTGCTGCCGTCGCGGCCCGACCTCATCCTCGAGCTGCAACTCTCCATCGACGGCGTGGGCGAGCAGCACGACGCGATCCGCGGCAAGGGCGCCTTCGAGCGCCTCATGCGCACCTACCACGCGCTCCGGCCCATCCAGGACGCGAACGCCGGCCTGCGCCTGCGCTTCAACTACACCTTCTCGCGCCGCACCCAGGACCACTTCCGCCAGACCTGGGAGTACGTCACGCAGGAGCTGCGCAACCCCTACTTCGACATGGTGCTCGTCCGGCGCACGACGGTGGACGACACGTTCTGGGGCGAGGTGGACCTCGCGAAGTACCGCGAGGCGACGGAGCTGCTCCAGGCGCAGGAGCTGGCCCGCGCGGGCGACGACACCTTCCGGCAGCTGCTCGCGCAGCGGGTGCGCGTGGAGCGTGAGATCATCGCGGAGCACCACGCTGGGCGCAGGGTGATGTCCGGGTGCCAGGCGGGGACGTTGACGGCGATCGTCTCGGAGAAGGGCGACGTGCGCCCCTGCGAGATCCTCGACACCACCTTCGGCAACCTGCGCGACGTGGACTTCGACTTCGAGGGCCTGTGGGCCAGCGGGGAGGCAGAGCGACACCGGCGCTGGGTCAAGGAGACCGGGTGCTACTGCACCTTCGAGACCTGCGTGCGCACCACGATGAGCTTCCAGCCGAAGTGGTACGCCCGCATGGCGAAGAACTTCGTCGAGGAGCGCGTGGCGGGTCGTCAGCGCACGTAGAGCGACATCGCGTTCACGCCCTCGTAGCCGGACGAGGACACGGCGGCGCCGGACGGGCAGACGTCCCGCGCGAGGAGCCCCGCTGAATCGACCCGCGTGTCGAGGTACACCGCCATCGGGTGGGCCTCTCCCTGCCAGTAGCTGCCCCCGAAGCTCGGGCAGGTCTCGCAGCAGCGCGCGTGGAACCAGGGCACCGCGTCGTAGTC
>RGZZ01000835.1 GCA_010028905.1 Pseudomonadota bacterium
GCCGCCGGCTCTTCGACCTCGTGCAGGCGACCTGGAACGTGCTCGAGCCCTCAGCCGGCCCGGCGCTGTCCCGCGCGCACGCCCTCGGGGTACAGACCTACGCCAAGGAAGGCCTCGCCAACGGGCGTCTGACCCCACGCGGAGATCGCCCTGACTGGCTCTCGTTCGCCGCCGCCCAGGGCCACGCCCCCGACGCCCTCGCCCTCGGAGCAGCCCTGGCGCAGCCCTTCCTCGACGTGGTGCTGTCAGGTGCCGCGACGGTGGCTCAACTGCAGTCGAACCTCATCGCACGACACACCCAGTCTGCCGACCTCACCCAGTTCATCGAATCGCCAGCGAAGTACTGGTCAGCGCGCAGTCGGCTGCCCTGGTCTTGAGACTCAGGGCATCTCGGGGCCCGGCATCACCAGCCGGAAGATGCGGCACGTGCCCGCGTCGTTCGAAGCCGAGGGGCAGTTGTCACTGGCCACCACGGGCGCCGTCAGCGCAGGGTCTTCGAAGCACCCGTACCCAAAGCGTCGACCGGTCGGCAGACCCGTCGTCGAGTCGGGGAAGCCGCCCCAGAACTCTTCCCAGATGAGGTAGTCGCCGCCCGTCTGCGTGTTGACGAACGAGAGGCTCAAGCCCTGCCCCAACATCGGGTTGGTCACGCGGGTCACGTCGATCCCCTGAATCACGAGCACGTTGCTCTGCTCGATGGCGTTGGGCGCGTTGCGATCAGAAGCGATGGAGAAGACGCGCGCGCAGTCGACCGCCGAGCCGTCGTTCGCCTTCTTCTTGATGAAGCGGGTCGAGGCCGAGCGCGGGCTCAACGTGAGGCCCGACCAGTTCGTTGCGGTGTTCAGCTCGAAGCGCGGCTGCACGAACTGCTCGACCGCGGTGCACACGCCATTGATGCAGAGCGGAATCGGGCGATCGGTCGTGAAGTTGCCCACGCATGCCGACTGCACGGTGCACGCCTGAGCACTTGGGGCAACTGCCGTAGTTCGGTGGCTCGCAGCCCACCTGACCGGCGCAATCGCGATCCTGGCAGTCGGTGAGGCCGTTGCCATCGTTGTCGATGCCGTCTCCGCAGACCTCGCGCTTCGGCTCTGCGGAACAATCGACGAAAGACACCGCGACCAGCGCGAGGGCGACGACGAGCAACGAGCGCTTCATGGACACTTTCCAGTGCATGACCGGTCGGACGGCACACACGCCTGCTGACCGGTGGTGAGGATGAGGCAGGCGAACCCCTGCGGGCATTCTTGCTGACCCGTGCCGCAGAACTTCGCGCAGACGCTCTGACCGACACCCGTGCCGCCGTCAGGCAACGAGACC
>RGZZ01000836.1 GCA_010028905.1 Pseudomonadota bacterium
ACGGGCAGCATCCATCATCTGCTGGCTCGGTTGCAGAGCCTCGAGATCGTGCGCCTCGAAGAAGATGCGCCGGTGGCCGACGGAGAGGCCGGCAGGCTCGTCTTCACCTCGCACCACCGCCGCGGGCAGCGCATCGAGCGCTACGACGTGGGCGACATGGGGCGCTGGGTGCGTGAGCCGTGCGCGTGCGGTCGCCTCGACCCGCGCTTCGAGCTGCTCGGCCGCCACGGCGACGTCTTCCGCGCCGGCACGAACTTCCTGAACTACCGCAAGCTCACGCGCATCGCCAGCGATTTCTGCGACTACGGCGGCCCCACGCAGGTCGAGATCTCTGACGGCGATGGGTGTGACGTGCTCACCGTCTTCGTGACCGCAGACCAGGTCGACACGAACGCGCTGCGGGATGCGCTCATCGCCCACGACCTGGACGTGGCCGACTCGGTGAGCCTCGGCATGGCGCTGCGGGTCGAGGCCATCAGCCCCCAGGCCTTCCGCCACACCGCGGGCAGCGGCAAGCTGCGCGAGGTCATCGACAGCCGCCAGGCGGCCGCGCGATGACGGCGTGCTACACCCCGGCGCGCGTCGCAAGTGCGATGGGCTGACCCGGTTTCGAAACCCGTTGAGGAGAACCCATGCGCATCTACACCCTCGATGAGATCGTGAGCGCAGCGCGAGAGCGATCGCCCTTCTACCGCGACCTGTATCGCGACGTGCCTCACAAGGCGGGCCTGCAGGTCACCGACCTGCCGGTCATCGATCAAGAGGCCTTCTGGCAGAGCAACCGACATCCCGCGTTCGGCGCCCTCACCGGCCCCATGACCGATGGCATCGTCTTTCGCAGCGGAGGCACCACCGGGAACCCGAAGTTCTCGGTGTTCACCCGCGCCGAGTGGGACACGTTCACCGAGATCTTCGGGCGCGGCTTCGGGTACAACGGCCTGGCCCCCGGCGATCGCATCGCCAACCTTTTCTACGCGGGCGATCTGTACGCGTCGTTCCTGTTCGTGGCAGACTCACTCGAACACGCGCCGGTGCCCACTGTGCACCTGCCCATGAGCGGCGCCGTCGACATCGCGTCGATGGCCCAGACCCTGCACGAGTTCTCGGCGAACGCGCTGGCCGGCGTGCCGACCACCATCATGAATCTGGCCCACCACGTCGTGTCGTCCGGCATCTCCATCCCGCTCACGAAGATCTTCTTCGGTGGAGAGGCCATGTACCCGGATCAGCGTGAGACCCTGGCCCGCGTCTTCCCCGGCGTGGTGATACGATCGCTGGGCTACGCCAGCGTCGACGCGGGGCTGCTGGGCTACGCCGAC
>RGZZ01000837.1 GCA_010028905.1 Pseudomonadota bacterium
GCGGCTACCTGGTGCTCGCCAACCAATGCGTGGAGCACCTGGACGTGGTCTCTCCCGGCCACAGCCATCGCATGAGCATCGCCTCTGTTCTGAACACGTGCGCTACGGCGATGGGGAAGCGCTGCCTCATGGACCGCCTGTTGCATCCCATCACGGACCCGGTCGAGCTAGAGAACCGCTACTCGCAGATCGCCACATGCATCGAGAACGCCCACTATACCGCGGTCCTCGCGGCCATCAAGCCGATGGCGGACATGGAGCGGCTCCTGCGCCGCATGGGGCTCGGCTGCCTGGCGCCAGTGGAATGCGCGGCGTGGATCGACTCCCTCGCCTGCGCCCAACAGCTCGCTTCATATCAGCCCCTTCTCTCAAACCTGGGTTGGACCCCCGCTCACACGCTCACCGTGCGCCGTGTGTTGGCGCGCGTCTCCTCTACTCTGGAACGGGCGTCGCTCGGGGAGTCAGCGTCCAACGACGCGGATAGAGAGAGCCCCTTCAAGAGGGGTCTGCATCCCGACATCGACGATATCAAGGACGGCATCGCCCGCATCGACGCGCGCTTCGCGGGCTTTCTCGCTGCGCTCCGTGCCATGGCGGGCCCCGACGCAGCCGACTTCTTTAAATGGGACGCGGCAGACATGAGCATCTCCATCACCAAGAAGAGGTACGACGCGTGGGTGGCCGGCATGAGCGCGGCCAAGAAGACGGAGCACGCCTCCCTCGGCGTCACAACCAAGCTGGTGGCCCCCGGCAACACGCACTACTCCCTGTCGACACCGTGGTGGCTAGAGGAGATCGGGCAGCGGGCCCGCTCCGTGACCGCGCTCAAGGCGCGTGTCCAGGCCGAGTACAGGGCCTTCCTCGCCGACGTCTTCGATACGGAACACGCCCATCTCCGCGACGTGAACCGATGCGTGGCGGCGATAGATGCGACGGCTACGCTGGCCAAGCAGGCCGCGCTGCGCAAGTATTGCCGGCCACGTATCGCAGATCACGGTCACGACCACGGCGCATCGTGCTTGGCGGCAAGGGCGCTGCGCCACCCGCTCATCGAGATCATCCAAGACACCGTCCAGTACGTGTCCAACGACATCGTCCTCGATCAAGACACACGGGGCATGCTGGCCTACGGGCCCAACGGCATCGGGAAGAGCGCGCTCATGAAGAGCGTGGGCATGGCCGTCATCATGGCCCAGGCGGGCATGTACGTGGCCGCCGACTCCTTCTCGTTCACCCCGTACACCGCGCTCTACACCCGCATCCCCGGCGGCGACAACCTGCACAAGGGCATGTCCACGTTTGTGGTGGAGATGGCGGAC
>RGZZ01000838.1 GCA_010028905.1 Pseudomonadota bacterium
GGTGAGCCGTCCGCACTTCGCGAAGTGAACCCCACCGTCGCGGCAGCGATCCTGACAGCCCGAGGCTGGTCGAAGAACCAGAAGGCAACGGTGGTCGATCTGTCGATTGCCGCTTGCGGCAGTCTTCTGGATCGGATGGAAGACCTGACCGCCGAGTTGAACCGTCTCGATGACGATGAACGGGTGCCTACGCCCGTGCAGCGTCAGATCGAGCACCTCTGTCGAAAGCGCGAAGAACTGGCGAGCATCGCCGTGCTCGTTCGTGAGTTCGACGATGACGGCTGGCATCGCCTGTCGCGAGCGTTGGACATGCTCGACTGCGAAGGGGAAGTCGTGTCCCGTCGCTTCCCCCGCGTCGACATTGTCGACGTCACCGGCTTTGGCCGCATGGCCGTGTCCCTCTTGCCCGACGAGTGGTGGACGCGCCACGTCTCTGCCGAATAAGGCAAGAGGCGTCGGGTCCAACTTGTAGAGGGGAGCATGGTGCTCCCCTCTTTCAACAACGCCACGCATGGTGCGTGGCAGAAAGACAGAGACAATGAACCGTGATGAAGCCCTCCGCAAAGTCGCCAGCCTCTTGAAGCTGGCGAACTCCAACAACGCCAACGAGGCTGCGCTCGCGGCGCAGCGTGCGCAGGAGATCATGGCGAAGTTCCAACTGGACAGCGCCATGCTCGACGTCGATGCCGGGGCCAAGGCCGAACCCGACGAGCCGATCTTGGACTTCGGCAAGAAGGGTGCCCCGCTCGACGACACAGGTGGCAAGAAGTCAACGTGGCGCATCCGACTCGCCGACCACATCGCTCGGGCGAACGGGTGCCGCATCTACTTGAGCGGTGCGCGTACGCAGATCGTGGGGCGACCGTCGGATGCTGACACCATTCGATACCTGTTCGCCTACCTGACGAAAGAGGTGGACCGTCTCTGCGACCGTGAGGGGAAGGGCTGCGGTACAACGTGGCGCAACAACTTCCGGCTCGGTGTCGTGGACACCATCGCAGAGAAGCTGCAAGAAGCGCGGCGTGTCGTCCATGCACAGGCCCGCGAAGAAGTCCGCAACAACCCGCTGGCGCTGATGCGTGTCAACACGGCGATCGAGAAGATCGCCGCGAAGTCGGTGGGGGTGGACCTGTGGATGAAGGCGCACATGAACCTGCGGAGCGGTCGCGCATCGTCGTCGTCCTACGACGGCGCTGCGCGTGCGGCGGGGCAGGCGGCGGGTCGAGAGATCAACGTCGGCGGTCGCAGCGCGGGTGCGCTCGGCGGTCGATCGAAGATGCTCGGCGCGTGAGCGAATAAGGCTCGACACGTCGGGTCCA
>RGZZ01000839.1 GCA_010028905.1 Pseudomonadota bacterium
CCACGCTGCGGGAATATGCCCGCTATCTTGCCACGGAGGCGCAGCATGATGAAGCCCCCTGGTACCTTGCGAGCTGGCGCTTCTGGGAGGCCTTCCCCGCGCTGCTCGACGACTTCGAGGTCCCGTCGTGGCTGGGAGATGACTGGCTGGCCCAGGTCGATGAAGCAGTGCGCCCCACCCTGATCTGGATGTTCATCGGGCCGCCGCGCACAGGGTCGTGGCTGCATCTCGACGTGGCGCACTCGAGCGCCTGGAACGCACAGATCACGGGTCGGAAGCGCTGGATCCTCTTCCCACCGGGGCAGGACGACTGCCTCTACGACGGTCGGGTCAATGCCTTTGCGCCGGATCTCGCGCGCTTCCCCTTGTTTGCGAAGGCGCGCGCCGTCGTGGCCGATGTGGAGCCGGGGGATGTGATCTTCACGCCCAGCGCTTGGTGGCACCAGACGTTGAACCTCGAGACCGGTATCGCCCTCACCGGGAACTTCGCCAATGCCTGGAACGGGGAGCAGGTGTCTGCGTGGCTCGACGCCCACCCCCTTGCGCTGGCTGCTCAGGGGCTCGGCGGTCTCGCGGAGGCGTTTCGTCAGCGGTTGCGGCGCGCGCGATGAAGACGGGGCAAGGGCTTCGCTCACCGTCGTCGAGACAGGGGGGCGAGGCCCGAGCACCGTATCTTGAAATCGACAGTGCAGGGGAGTACCGCAGATGGAAGCTGCCGATCTCGTGTTTGAAGGGGCCGCGCCCAGTGCCCGCGCGCTCGAGATCATGGCCCTCATCGAAGAGGCGCGAGGCGCGCTCCACGAAGACCCTGCGCTGATGGCCCAGATCGAACATCTCGCCCAGCGTCTCGTCATGCTGGGAAAGGGCCTTCTCGAGCTTGACCTTCCGGAGGCGGCCGAGGAGATCATGCGCCACGAGATCGCGGTTGGTGTCGAGGCGACCGAGGGCTTTCTGGCTGCGCTCGAGATCGTGGAGCGCGCGCTGACAGAGGGGGATCGGTTGCTGCTCGACGCAGCCCGTGAGATGGTTGCGCAGGCCGATGAGAGCCTGCACGAGGCCGTGCGCCTCAACGGAGAGAACCGCGCGCGGCTCGAAGCGCTCTACCTTGACAGCTCGCTGATGCTGTGACGAATGGTGGCCGCGCTCAGCCCACCGCGGTGAGGGGGGCTGGCGGGTCGCCCACCACGATATCGGAGAAGTTCTTCAGGAAGTCGTCGACCTTCATCTCGAAGAGACCGCTGCCCTTGTCGGCGATGGTCTGGGTGTTGTATCCCGCGCCGACCGTGCCCCAGGGATTGCGAACCGACACGGTATCGCGC
>RGZZ01000840.1 GCA_010028905.1 Pseudomonadota bacterium
AGAGAAGACCGACGCCATCGCGCGGTTGGGGTTCGGCGTGCTCGAGAAGGTGGGCCTGCGCTTCGACCACCCCTTCTGGGACGCGCACACCTACGTGTTCGGCGTGGCCGATGGCCACGAGACGGGCGAGCCCACCTGTGTGGTGAACTGCGCCTCGGTTCTGGGGCAACCCCTTCTGGTGCTGCTCTACGGAGGTGAAGCCGGTCTGCAGATGGCCGCGCTCTCTGAAGAGGCCGCGCGTGATCGGGCGATGGCCACCCTGCGCCGCATGTTCGGGTCGGACATTCCCTCACCCCGTGCCATCCACCGCACGGGCTGGTCGCGCGATCCCTTTGCGTGGGGGGCCTACGGGTACGTGGCCGTGGGGGCCACGCCCGCCGACTTTGCCGCTCTCGCGGCGCCCGTCGGAGATCGGCTCTACTTTGCGGGCGAGGCGACCCATCCCACCCAGTGGGCCGCGGCCCATGGAGCCTACCTGTCTGGACTGCGCGAGGCTGCCCGCATCACGGACGATGAAGGTCTGCTGCCCGCGCGGCACTTCGAGGAGAACCGTCGATGGCGCGCCATGATGACCCGCGCCACGCGCTTCTTGAACCTGCGCACCCGCGCCATCGACGCCGCCGAGCTCATCGAGCGCGAGCGGCTGCTCGGGCGATCGGAACCTTTCTGCGATATCGACGCGCAAGAGCTGCGACACGTGGCCACCATGATGGAGCCCGTCGTCCTGGCCACGGGCGAGTGGCTCTGCCACGAGGACGACGAGGCGCATCACGTCTACATCGTTCGCACCGGTCAGCTCGAGGTGTGCAAGCGGGCCTCAGAGGGGATCGTCGAGATGCTGGGGCCCGGTGATCTGGTGGGCGAGTACGCCCTGCTCTTGCGCTCGCATCGCCGAGCATCGGTGCGCGCACTGACAGACTGCACGCTGCTGAGCCTCGAGTACCATCGCTTCGAGCGCTTCCTGCTGGCCTTCCCCCAGGCCAGCCTGGCGCTCTTGCGCAGGACCATCGCGCGCTTCGTCAAGTGATGCGTGCCGCGGGGACACGAAGGCCGCCCCCCACGTTCGTTCGCCGACAGCCTGTCGTTCGACGGGTCACGCCACCGCTTCAAAGAACGGGTAGGTGAATCGACCTCAGGCCTGCGGCGAGCATCGCACGCCCTCAGGCACCCTCGCATCTTCTGAGGCGGGCACAGCGTCAGGAATGCGACAGGTGTTCTCACTCTCGCAACGTTCCGGAGACACGTGCCCTGTCGCCCCGTCGAACGCTTCGTCAGTCTTCGGAACTGAGGGTTGGGGG
>RGZZ01000841.1 GCA_010028905.1 Pseudomonadota bacterium
CTTGCTCAATTGGCCTGCTCTTCCACCGGTCGCGCGCTGCTGCGCTCAACCGGCGCAGTTCATGCCATCCCAGAGCGCGCTCTGCCAGAAGCCGTGCTCACCTTTCTTGGCGCTGCGCGCAGCGAGGGCCGTCAGCTTTAGAGTGCGCCACATCTCGAGGTTGCCCTCGAAGAAGCCAGGCTCGTGGTATGCGATGCCATTCGGGAAGAGTCGCTTGCACTCGGGCGAGCCAGCGGGGAAATGCTTCTCGACCACCTCCTTGACCATCGTGCGTGCCTCGCGCAGGTTGTGCCGCGGCAGGCGCGGGAACAAGTGGTGCTCTACCTGGAACTGGAGGCCGATGTGTACGAAATCGAGCCACTTCGGCGTCGAAACGTTCATAGTGGTGCGCATCGTGGTGATGTACCACTCGTCGTCTGGACCCGTGTACGCGCGCCCGGCGTACGCATGCATCGACCAGTGCGAGAGCACGATCTGAACGTGCAGCACGCCCGCGACGGCGTGCGACACCATGACCCAGCTGACGGCCTGCGCCCAGGTGGGCATCGACCAGGCGGTGGCAAGGACCCACGAGAAGAAGACGGCGATGCCTGCGAGCTCGGTCTTGGGGTAGTGCGTCTTATCGGGTTGTGTGAGCAGGTAGATGAGCCCCTGCACATACAGGTTCCACCGGCCGAGCGCCATCAGAGGATAGAAGAAGAGGTGCTGGTACGACACGAGCAGCCGCGCCACGTCATCCATGCCTACCCACTTCCGGTGGTACGTGTCCCACCACTTGGGCCGGCTGAAGATTTTGGGGCTGATGGCGAGCATGGGCATGTGCTGGATGTTCGGGTCGTGCTCGATCGCATTGCACGCGACGTGGTGCGTGTTGTGGTCGCTCTTCCACCAGCCGACCGAAAGGCCCATGAGCGCGGAGAGGGTCGATCCGATCCGATGGTCGCGGTGGAAGTCGTGCGTCACTCCGCTGTGCCCGAGGTCGTGCCCGATGCCCGCAAGCTGCTGCCAGAAGACCCCCATGAGCACTGCGCCGCTCATGTGCGCAGTGCACGAGGTGCAGCCGAGCGAGAGATACAGACTGCTCAGGAAGAGCGCGGCGTGCCAGGCGGCCATCTTAGCGTAGAAATGCATGTCCGTCTCGAAGAGGCCGCGGCGCAGTAGCTCGAGGCGCACCCTCCGAAAGTCGGCCACGTGGGGCCAGACCACGATCTCCCCCGGCGCCATCTCGCCGATCAGGAACGCGGGCAGCATCTTCTCGTAGACGCGAGCCGCGTGGTAGTTGGCAAACACG
>RGZZ01000842.1 GCA_010028905.1 Pseudomonadota bacterium
GTGCCGAGGCCCCGCCGTTCTGGGAGGAACCGCGCTACGCCGACCCTGAGCAGCCCGCCGTGGGACCATCGTGGCATGACGCCATGGACTTCGCGGCCTGGGCCTCGCAACGGCTTGGGGTGGGGCTGCGCCTGCCCACTGAAGCCGAGCGCGAGTGGGCGGCGTCGGGTGGCGTGATCGACCAGGCCTATCCCTGGGGGAACGCGCCGCGCGACACCCCGCTCGGCCCCACGGGAGATGGCCCTCCCCTGCTCGGCACGACGCCGCCGAACGGGTTCGGGCTCTTCCACATGGCCGATGGCGTGCACGAATGGTGCCTCGACTGGTATGCCCGCGACGCCTATGCGATGGCCGTGTGCGACAACCCGACCGGGCCGTCCACGGGCACGCGAAAGGTGGCCCGAGGAGGCTCCTGGCGCCATCAGATCCGGGTCACGCCGTTCCGCGCCCGCAGCAGCCTGCCCCCCGATCACCGCTACGCCGATTTCGGGTTCCGCCTCGTTCTCGGGCCCTGAAAGGGGGTCGCGCCGACGCGCTCCTGCGGAAGGGCCCGCCTGACCCCTGCTGGAAAGGGAACATTGCGATGCTCCCCGATCTCTCCCTCGCCATCGAGACGTTCTCCCGGCGCCGGCCCGACCTTGTCGCCCACGTCAGCACCCCCATCGACGTATGGCTCGCCCAGTTCGACGACGACGCTGATCGTCTTCTGGCACTGCGGCTGCTCACAGAGGTGCGCTTCTTTCCCCTGGCCGAGGTGCGCCGCTGCCTGCGCGCGCTACACGACACCCTGCGCGCAACGGGGGTCGATCTCGACGGGGTGCGCTACACCTCGTTCGCAGAAGGCAAGAGCGGAGGGCTCGTGCAGTACTTCTACCGCACCTCGAACTTCCTCCATCACGCCCGTGGGGTAGACTGGACGGCCATCGGGGAGCCGCCAGAGACGAAGAAGGGCGGGCCGCCAGAAGTCCTCGTCATCGTCGACGACACCATCGGCACGGGGCGCGAGGCCGCGTGGTACTTCAACGATCGACGCGCCGACCTGGCCCGCTGGCGGCGTCGCTTCTTCTTCGCCATGGTGGGCTTCCGCGAGGGGCTCGAGGCGCTTGCACAGGCTTCGCCCGAGGTCGAGGTACGCTGCTTCGAGACCCACGAGAAGCTGTTTGACGCCCGCCACACGACCTTCACCGAAGCAGAGAAGGCGCAGATCAAGGACTTCCTCGTGCGCTACGGCGAGCGCGTCTACCCTCGCGCGCGCTACGGCGACATCGCCTCGCCCTTCGGCTATCGCGA
>RGZZ01000843.1 GCA_010028905.1 Pseudomonadota bacterium
TACAACCTGGTCCAAGACTTTGTTCGCCATCTCGGCCTGAAGAATGTCCCCGGCAAGAAGCTGCTCAGCATGCTGCAGACACCGACATCCGGACTCGCCGCCCAGTTGAGCGACCGCCTGTTCTCCCCGAGCAGCAGCCGCAAGTCCTCGCCAGAGAGTGTGGCCCAGCAGGCACGCATCGCCGACGTCGCCGACGAGCCGCTCGAGCTCATGGGCCCGATCACGGGGGTGATGAAGTGCGTGCGCTTGTCGCTCATGGACGCGGCGGCGGCGAGCGGCGTCGAAGACATCGACGCGCACGCCTTCATGGCGAGTGAGGCGGGGGCGCAGCTTGCCGCGGCCGATCCGCACGGCCTCGACGCGGACGAGGCGGGCGGGCTGTGGCTGTACACGGCACAGAGCGACTTCTACCCGACGCTCAACCGGCTGCTGCGCACACGCGACCGCTCCGCCCTCAAGCCCTTCTTCCCGTACCTGCAGCTGATGCTGACGGCGCGCAGCAAGCTGCCCAAGTACAACAGCCCCGTCTGGCGCGGCGTCAGCATCAGCTGCAGGTACGGGAAGAAGGGCTTGAGGGTCTCGTCGACGACCAAGCAGCTGCATACGCTGACGAACCCGATGTTCCTCGGCACCAGCGGCGTGCGCACCGTCTTCATGATCGAGATCGTGCACGGCGTCGACCTCCAGCGCTACTCGGCGTTCCAGGGCGTAGCGAGCGAGGCGGAGGTCCTGCTCTACCCAGGCACGAAGCTCAAGGTGATCGACGCGATGGAGATGGGTGGCGGCCTCTTCCAGGTGCATCTGAGGGAGGTGCCGCTCACCGTCGCCGTCTTCAAGTGAGCGACGCCCGAGCACCTGTCGACGCTGCGCTGACGGGGCCGCATGGCGCATGCCGAGGGGCGGCCGCGTGCGGGGTGGGTCTGGGTTAGGTCTGTGGGTGTTGCCTGTGAGCTCTCCGCACGTGCAGCACCATGTGGAAACTGGAAAGTGCGTGCACTAATGTGTGTGCTGTATGTGGTTCCAGGGTGGGTCGCGGTGCGTGGGCGTTTGAGGTGCGCGGCGGACACGTCGGGGCATGGTGCGCGTGTGGGGAAACGGTGTATTGGATACAGCTCGGAGTGCGACCTTTACAAGACTTGTTACGTTACATCACAGAGAGTTTTCGATGGTGTACATGAGACAGCTTCCGATAAGTTAGAGCTCGGACGCGGCGAGGCTGCCCAGGCGTTCACGCGCACGCGCCGCGCACGCGCCGGCTGTGTCTGCGCCGGCCGAGGCCGTCGCCTCCGT
>RGZZ01000844.1 GCA_010028905.1 Pseudomonadota bacterium
TCCTTTTGGCCAGCCGTGCCGCTCTGCACCAGCGTCACGAGCGGCGCGATGGCGCCAGCCTGCGCGATCAAGACCTCGTTCTCGTCGTTGAACGCGAGGCTCCGCAGCGCACGCGCCGCCTCCGCCCCGGCCGCTGGGTCTTGGGCCGTGAGCAGCGCCACGAGCGGCACGATGCCGCCCGCCCTCGCAATCGCCACCCGCGACTCGTCGTCGCCCATGTCAGCCAGCGCTCCGGCCGCATCCGCGCTGCCGCTGCGCACCTGCTCGACCAGCCGCTGCAGCCGCTCGTCCTTCGAGGGGGCCGGCGCATCTGCGCCCGTGCCCGCGCCCGCACCGCCACCTGATGGCCTCGGGGCTCCGCCGGCGAGCGTCAGCGTCGGCGGCGCCATCTTGCGCACAACCAGTCTGACCTGATGGTCGAGCGCCAAGAGCTTGGCGAGCTGCATGCCCTTGTCCTTCTGATTGGTCACCTGAATGTCCGGGCTGCCGAGCATCGCGTAGATCTGATCCAAGCTCTTGCCCGCCACCAGGGTCTCGAGTTCCGAGGCCGTGACTGAGCTCGCGAGGTGGATGGGCACGATGTCACAGCGCCGCTTCTCGCGCGGAGCGGGCACGAGGCCGTCGACGGTCGCCATCTGCATCGAGATCCACGCTTCGAAGAGCGTCCAGAAGCGGGTCGTGTAGGTCCGGTCGCAAAGAATGAGGACCCTCGAGCCGAGAAAGAGTAGGGAGACGAAGCGCAGGGTACGCCCGAAGACGAGCTCCTCGGCCGGGGTACGCTCCTTCTGTGGCGCGCACGAAAAGTCGACCCAGACGAGTTTGATGGCCGGCTTGCCGCGCACGTACACACACATGGCCGCGAACTGTTTGCCCTCCGTGTCCGGCTCCGCTGGCTGCTCCCAGCGGTGCGAGACGGCAAGCACGTCGTCCGCGTACTCGTGCTTGCACGCGCCCTCGAGAGTGATCTCCTTCTCGACAAACCAGTCGGGCCTCTGGCGCTGCAGGTCCTGGAACCTGGGCAGCACCCGATCATCGCAGCCCCGAAGCTTGTCGGCCTTGATGAACCAGAGAACGATGCGCTCCCCCTCCTCGTCGTCATTGGGGGTCGCTTGCGCCGGCAGAACTCTGACCAGCTCCGCGGCACCAGGCGACGCCGCAGTCCCGCTCAGCGATCTGATCCACCTGACGGCGTGACCCTCGAGCATATGAACACTCTTTGCGACCCGCAGAAGCTCCTCCTGGGACGAACTCTTGAGGTAGTCCAGATCGTCGTACCCAAGCTCTATGAAC
>RGZZ01000845.1 GCA_010028905.1 Pseudomonadota bacterium
GAGGCCGTCGGCCAGTTCACTGCCGGCAAGATGAGCGAGGAAGATTTCTGCGAGATCGAGCGACGCGCGATCCCGGGCACCGGTTCCTGCGGTGGCATGTACACCGCCAACACCATGAGTTCGGCCTTCGAGGCGCTCGGCATGAGCCTGCCGTACTCGAGCACCGAGGCCAACGTGCACGACGAGAAAGTCGCGAGCACCGCGCGCGCCGCGCAGGTGCTGGTCGAGGCCGTGGCGCGCGATCTCAAACCCCGCGACATCGTCACGCGCGAGAGCATCGAGAACGCCGTGGCCGTGATCATGGCGACCGGTGGATCCACCAATGCCGTGCTGCACTTCCTCGCCATCGCGCACGCGGCAGAGGTGGAGTGGAGCATCGACGATTTCGAGCGCGTGCGCCGCAAGGTGCCTGTTCTGTGCGACCTCAAGCCGAGCGGCCGTTACCTCGCCGTCGACCTGCACCGCGCGGGTGGCGTTCCGGCTGTGATGAAAGAACTGCTGGGAGCGGGGCTGCTGCACGGTGACTGCATGACGATCACCGGCAAGACGGTCGCCGAGAACCTGGCGGAGATAGCGCCGCTTCGCTCAGACCAGGGCGTGATCCGCACTGTGTCCAACCCCATCTACAGCGAGGGCCATCTGGCGATCCTCAAGGGCAATCTCTCGCCCGAGGGTTGCGTCGCCAAGATCACGGGCCTGAAAAACCCCGTGATGAGCGGCCCCGCGCGCGTGTTCGACGACGAGCAGAGCGCGCTAGCCGCGATCATGGCGGGCAACATCAAGGCAGGCGATGTGATGGTGCTGCGCTACCTGGGGCCGAAGGGTGCGCCCGGCATGCCCGAGATGCTCGCACCCACCGGTGCGCTGATCGGTCAGGGTCTGGGCGAGAGCGTGGGCCTGGTCACGGACGGGCGCTTCTCGGGTGGCACCTGGGGCATGGTGGTGGGCCACGTCGCGCCAGAGGCCTACGCCGGCGGCCTGATCGCGCTGGTGGAAGAGGGTGATCGTGTCGTGATCGACGCGCACCAGTTGCTGCTGCATCTCGACGTGCCCGAAGACGTGATCGCGCGTCGACGCGCGGCGTGGAGCGCACCGGCACCGCGCTACACGCGCGGTGTGCTGGCGAAGTTCGCGCGTAATGCCTCCAGCGCCAGCCGCGGCGCGGTGCTTGATGGCGACTGACACCCTGAGCGGCCCGGAGGGCGCGGCATGAGCTGGGATTTCGGCACCGACCCTGCACTGCAGGAAGAGCTCGACTGGATTCGCCAGTACGTCGATGAGGTGATCCT
>RGZZ01000846.1 GCA_010028905.1 Pseudomonadota bacterium
GGGTGTCGGCGGCGTTGCTGCTCGTGGTATCGCGATGTAGAGGTGGCGTGTCTTCGGTCGTCAGGTGAGGTCTGCTGCTCGCGGGTGCGCGTTCTTGTCACGAACGGGCGCGGCTGATGGGGCTGTGCTGTCAGGTTCTCGTCGATTGTACACGAACCCGGCGCACAAGTCAATGTATTTTGCTGGAATGCAAAAGTTTTTGTGTTAGAGTTTCGTAGGATTTCATCGGCGGGCAGGGAACCCCACCCCCATGCCGTCCCTCCCTTCCCGTGGCGGCCAGGGCGCGACCGTCGACGTCGACTTCCACTCCGTCGTGCGCTCCCTGTGCCGATGCAAGTCGCTGCAAGGCGTCGACCCGCTTGAGATTGAGCGCATCTTCGGCGAGTTCGTGGCTGAGTGCCGCAGGCCGCTCGTCGGTCAGCGCCTCCAGGCAGGCGCCGTCGTCACAAACTCGGGCGATCACATCGAGAGCCTCCTCTTCATCCAGCACGGGGTTGTGGTGGCGTGGCAGATTCCGGTGTCGACCCTCGAAACCCCATACCTGCTGGGCGAGCACGAGCTGCTGACGGGCATGGGCTACTGGATGGCCACCTACTCGGCGTACACCGACGCCCAGCTGGTGCATCTCCCCATCGCGCTCATGCGCCGCGTCCTGCAGCGCACCCCCGAGGTTCCGCGCAACATCCAGCAGGCGCTGTACGCCCGCATCAGCCGCTACTACTGGACCTCGCTAGCCACCAGCGGCACCAACAAGTCGAAGGTAGCGGCGGCCCTCGTGTCGCGCCTGGCTCTCGATGATCGCGACGTTGCCGGCGAGTGCGATGTGATCGTGCATATGTCGCAGAAGGAGCTCTGCCGGCTCACCAACACGTCGCGGCCTGGCGTGTCGAAGGGGCTCAAGGAGCTGGTCGACGACGGCGTCGTCTCGCTCAAGCGGCCCTCGTACATGACCGGCGAGATGATCATCCGCAGCGTTGACGCCCTGAAAGACGAGGCCTACCGCTCGTTTCGCGAAGACGTTCTCGAGCGGCTCCCGCATCTGCTCTGAGTCGCGAGCAGGAGATGTCTGTCTGCGGGACGCGCATCGGGCGATAGAAACCCCGGAAAAACGAAAGAGCCCTGAAGGCTCTGCTTCAGGGCACGGGAGCTGACGTCCCGAGTGAACCGAGATCCACTGTCTCTCTGGGCGGATTCGTGCCGTGCGGCGGGCTGCGCTTGCCCGTACCAGACTTGGCTCGTGAGGAGGACCGCTTGGACCCCCGTGACGCGGCATTGCAATGACTTGCGG
>RGZZ01000847.1 GCA_010028905.1 Pseudomonadota bacterium
CGCTTGCATGCGCTTTCCCCACAACTCGCCGCTTGCATGCGCTTTCCCCACAATCGCGCCGTCTTGGCAGGGGAATCTCTAAATTCGGCAAAGAGAGGACCGCTTCGAAGCAAACACTTTCGCAGCTTCGCGCACTCGCACACTGCGCCAAGATGCTCACCTGCCTCCTCAGTGGCTCCTCTGCCCTTCTGCTCGGCTCGGCTGCCGCTCCTTCCCCGCGCGTTGCATCGCCCATCATGCAGCAGGCCCTCGGGCGCCAGCAGGCTTACGGCACGCAGTCCTACACCGGTGGCATGGTGCCCACGCGCCAGTACGAGAGGGCGGCGGAGTCCGCCATCCTCGTGCAGGGCGGCTCGCTGCGCACGTGGTCGTACCGCTCGCCGTCCGTGGAGCAGGTGCAGGTCGTTCTCAGCACTGAGGGCCGCCCGCTCGACGCCGACATCGAGCTCTGGCACGGCCCCGACAACACGCCATGCAAGATGCGCGTGTATGTCGAGAACGGCCAGCTCCGCCCCTTCTCGGCGGTGATCGAGACGCCGCGCGGCCCGAACACCGTGGCCATCCGCAACATCGGTCAGATCGAGTTCCCCATCGCCGCGAACGTGATCGCCGATCAGGTCGACAGCCCGTCGCCCGACTGCATCCAGGCGTCCGCGACCATCCAGGGTGGCGCGCTCCGCACGTACCCGTTCGACCCGACCGTCGACAGCGTGCAGATCCTGCTCAAGACCGACGGCCGCCCGCTCAACGCGCGCATCGAGCTGCTTCAGGGCCCGAACAACAACAAGCAGGTCATCGAGCTCTACACCGAGGACGGCCTCGACCGGCCCTTCTTCTGCGTGCTCGAGACGCCGGGTGCGGGCAACGTCGTCCGCATCGTCAACACCGCGCCTGTCGAGTTCCCGATGACCGCGGGCGTCGTGCCCGGCTCGATCAACCAGGAGATGGGCTCGGGCGCCATCCTCGGTGGCGATGTTGTCCTCGGCGGCGACGCCCGCTGGTAAGCGCCATGCGATCGAGGGGGGTAGCGCTGTGCATGCACGTGATCGAGCCAGGTGCTCGTCGCCACCGCTCGCGTCCGCGCGCAATGCATGGGCGGTGGCGTAGCGTACCGAGTGTCATGCGAACTCATCAAGGGGGTGATGGATGGTCGGGAGGTGGCATCAGACGTGAGGTCGCACTGCGCACGTACAGTAAGCTGTATGTCTCGACTGTGTCGGGCGAGTCCCGCGTGCTAGTAGGTTTGGCATGCGGCTGGCGCAGTAAT
>RGZZ01000848.1 GCA_010028905.1 Pseudomonadota bacterium
CGCGCCCCGTAGACGCGCGTGATCACGCGTTCGCGCCCGCGTGGCCCTCCCACCGCTCCTCGGCCAGCTCCTCGCGCGTGGCGCGCTCCACCTTCATGCCCATCGCGCCCACGGTGGGCTCGACCGGTCGTCCCCCGCGCACCCACGACCCCTGCGCAGGGCCAGGCGGGACCAGACAGTCCAGCCCGTGACCGATCAGGTCGCGGCGGTTCCACGCGATGAGCGCCTCCCGGATCGCGGGCCACTCCTCGCGCTTCCAGTAGAACATCAGGCTTCGCTGCCGCGCCCGCTCCTTGTGCCCGCGCGCGACGTACACCGGCTGCTTCGTGTAGGGGTCGTGGCCGCTAACGTACATCGCCGTGCTGATCGTGCCCGGCGTGGGCATGAACACCTGCACCTGCCGGCACACGAGTCCGTTGCGCTTCATGTACTGGGCGAGCTCGATCGCCTCGGTGGGGCCGGTGCCCGGGTGGGCGCACTGGAAGTACGGCACGATGAGCTGCTTCTTGCCAGCGTCCGCGCTCGCCGCGCGGAAGCGCTCCATGAAGCGCGCGAAGTGCGTGATCGAGGGCTTCCGCATGTAGTGGAGCGATTGCTCGGAGATGTGCTCCGGCGCCGTGGTGAGGGTTCCGCTCACGTGGTGGGCCGCGATCTCCTCGACGAAGTCCTCGTCCAACGCCGCGAGATCGTAGCGGAGCCCCGAATTCACGAAGACCCGCTTGATGCCGGGCAGCGTCCGCACCTCGCGCAGCAGGTCCTTGTAGGGCTGGTGATCCGTTCCGTAGTGCTTGCAGCGCACCGGGTGCAGGCAGCTCACGCGACGGCACACCTTGTTCGCCTCCTCCGACATGCAGCGCATGTGGAACATGTTGGCTTCTGGGTGGTGAGGGAGGTGACCTCGCGGACGACGCTGTCGCTCGAGCGGCTCACGACGTCCTTGCCCTGATGGAGGGTGAGCGCGCAGAAGCTGCACCCCCCGCTGCAGCCGCGGTTCACGGTGATGCTGCCCTTGATGCTCTCGAAGGCGGGGATGGGCTCGCGGTAGCAAGGGTGCGCCGCGTTCTGGTAGGGCAGCTCGTAGAGACGGTCGAGTTCGTCCGTCGTGAGCGGCACGTCCGGGGGGTTGCACCAGATCGCGCGGTCGCCGTGCCGCTGCAGGATCGCCTTCCCGCAATGGGGGTTGCTCTCGCGGTACATCACCAGGGTGAGGTGGTTGAACGCGAGGGGATCGGCGACGGTGTCATCGAAGCTCGGCACCTCC
>RGZZ01000849.1 GCA_010028905.1 Pseudomonadota bacterium
CAGGGCACCGTGCTTCATCTGCGCGACCTCGTGGTTGGCCTCGTCTGGCTCGAGCAGCGCACCGACGCCTTGCGGCTCACCCCCGAACAGCGGCAGCGTCTGCAGCCGCTTCTCTCGCGCATCCGGGCGAACTTCGAGGGGGCGCCCACGGCGTTCGATGTGGCCCTCGAGGACGAGACATCTCGCCTGCTCACCGCCGACCAGATGGGGGCCCTGCGTCGGCACCTCGAAGCAGATCGCAGTCGCGCCGACTGTGTCGACGCACTGCATCATCTCGAGCGGACCTGCGGGGGGGCGGCTTCCCGCGATGACAAGACGGGAGCGCATCCACAGTGAACCACTACATGGTGCCGGTGCCGTTCCAGCCTGCGCGACGGACTGTCGACCCGGTGCTGCTGACGTGCGTGGGCGTGGCGGTTCTGCTGCACGTCACGATTCTCTTCACGTACGTCGTGCTCTCGAAGGTGAAGCCGTCCACAGATTTCTTCACGAGCCCGGAGCGCGCGCAGGTGACGAACCCGGTCGAGCTGGTGAAGCTTCCCAAGACCAACCCGGGCACGCCTCGTCCTTCAACGGCCTCGAAGAAGCCCACGCATCAGGTGGCGTTTCCCACGCAGGTGCCCAATCCCAAGCCCCCGGGCACGGCCAGGCCGAACAAGCCCGTGACCCCGGGAGGCGGCCCTAGAATCCTCGCCGCCACCACGGGCACCGGTCCCACCATGCCCGTCTCGGCGGGAGGCACGGGACAGGGCACGGGTCAGGGTGCCGGCAACGGCAGCGGGGGGGGAGGATCAGGAGAAGCGGCGGGTGGTCCGCCCGGAGACGGAGGTGGGCAGGGCAGCCACGGTGACTTCATCTACGACAATGCGCCGCGCTGCCAGCTTCCGCTGCGCGAGGGCGAGTACTACAGCTTCCCGAACACCTGGGACGAGCTTGCCGCGCGCGCGGGCTTCAACATCGCCGAGGTCCGGGCCCGTCCCCACCAGGCCCCCTATCTCGTGCGCTTCAAGCCGCTCATCACATCAAGCGACGACCTGAAGAAGCTCGAAGGACGGGTCGGGCAGGTGACCATCTCTCTCACGATCGGAACCGATGGCACGCCCAAGCCTCAGTCTCTCGTGCAGTCGTCCGGCGACGAGCTCATGGACAAGGTGGCGTGGGCCGTCGCGGGCAGCACCGTCTGGCTGCCAGCGCTCGACAATGGCGTGCCCGTGGCGGAGACCATCCAGGCTCCCGTGTGCTTCGGCTCTCGGGGAGGGC
>RGZZ01000850.1 GCA_010028905.1 Pseudomonadota bacterium
GCCGAGGGTTCGCGGAGAAATCGCGGAGCAGGCAACCCGCTGTTCCTGACGAACGACCACGGCGTCGAGATCGTGACCACGCCCGGGCACACGCCGGGGTCGCTGTCGGTACGCCTCGCCGTCGACGGTGGGGACATCTGGATACAGCGGAGATCAGTTGCACTGATGGAATCCACAAGCCCGGAACCAAGCAGCAAGATGACGCCCCGTCACTCGCATGAGTGCGCGCCATACACCACGACGCAGGCCATGGAGCGTGCGTTCGCGAAGGCGGCGTAGGACGTGCTTGACGAAGCTCCAGCACATCTCGATCGGGTTCAGCTCCGGCGAATACGGCGGGAGGAATTTCACGGACGCCCCCTTCGCCTCGATGAGCGCAACGGCATCCGCGTTCTTGTGCACAGAGAGGTTGTCGAGGACGACGGTGTCGCCTGGGTACAGGACCGGGCAAAGGACCTTGTCGACGAAGGCAAACCACCTCGTGCTGTTCAGCGCGCCTTCGAACTTGTCGTGACAGAGGACTCGATCCTGGCGAATGGCGCCGATGACGGTGAGATTCTTGCCGCGGACCGCTGGACGGGTATCGACGAGCCGCTCCCCGCGTACCGACCACCCGTAGCGAGGGGTCAGCTGAAGGTTGCAGCCGGTCTCGTCGATGAACACCAGGCGCGAGAAGTCTGCGGTCTTCATCCACTCGATGAACGCCCGCCTCCTCTCGATCACATCCGGGCGGTCTTGCTCCGACGCACGGAATTGCTTTTTTTTCGCGACATCCCCGCGGCTTTGAGCGCTCGGCCCATCGATGCCGCGCTGAGCTCCACGCCATGCAACTGGTGCCAGGCGTCGCAGAGTTCCCGAAGTGTTGCGTCGGCGAGATCAGTGACGAGCGCTCGAAGAGCATCGTGCTGCTCCGCTGGAATCCGGGCTGGGTTGCCACCGCCGTGTGGATCGGGCGCGAGGTCACCGGTGCCACGAGCGCGCCCGAGGATGCGCGAGACGGTCGCTTCGCCGACGCCGAAGAGTTCCCCGACGCTCTTGTAGGTATGCCGGCCACGCTCATACGCCTCGACAAGTAGCTTCCTGATGGGAATCGGTGTTGGCTGCGTCATCCGCACCGAAGATCAGAAGGTCCCGATCACTGCAAACGGTTCCCGCTGTAAGCGCGTGCAGCAGATCGCGACGCTCCTCGGCGAGCAAGGCGTCCCAGACCTCACCAAACGCATCGAGCAACATCGTCACGCGCTCTGCATCGCTCGTGGC
>RGZZ01000851.1 GCA_010028905.1 Pseudomonadota bacterium
GTGCCGCCGCGCACGTCGCGCGCGACGATCACCCCGCCACCTTCAGGAACGTGCCTCAGTTTGTTGAACCATCGCAGCGCGCTCGGGCGCATTTTCACGAACTTCTGTTTTTTTCTGAAAAAAGGGCCGGGTTTTTTGCAATAAAAGCGCGCCGACAAACCGTGCGGCCAAACGACCGCGCTTTTCCAAAACAAATGGACGAGGACGAGTGCGAGGTGTGCTTCCAGACCGTCCCGATCGCGCACGCGCACGTGCACCGCGCGACGGTCCTGTGCACCGCGTGCGCCGTCGGACGGCTCGCGTGCAGTACGCGCCGCCTCACGACCTCGACGAGCTCGACGCGTACCTGGCCCAACCGCCGCGCGAGGGAGACGTCCTGACCGAGGTGCGCGCGTACATCGCCGAGACCGCGACGCTGCACTCCGCGTGCGCCGACGCGACCGTCGTCGCGGGCATCCCGGTGCTCTCGTTCCCAGGCGGCGTCGTCCTCGCCGCGTGCGAGCGCACGTACGAGCTCCGCGCCGACCTCCGCGCCGCGGGCGGCGTGTGGCGCGTCGTCAACACGAGCTCAGGGAAAGTCCTCGGGTGGACCTTCCCTTCGCTCACCAACGAGCTCGTCGCGATGATCTCCTGAGGCCCCTCTTTTATGAACACTGTTGTGCAGTGCTTTACAGGCTCTCGCCGATCTTTTGAAGCACCTCCTTTATTTGCTCACTGCAATCGGTTTCAATACCATCGAGTTTCGTGAAGTCCTCGCGCGAGTCTCGCTCGTACGACATGCGGATGATCTCTCTCATTTCGTTCTCTGTCATTCCTGCGTTTTTTACGTTTTTACGCGAATCTTTGCACATCCTGATTTTGGCTTCGGCATCAGGCCGCAGCGGTGGCGAGATTACGCGCAGCTTGACGTCCTGCTCGTACTGCTCAAGCAGCCTGTCCAGCGTCACGTCTCCGATTTTCTTCGAGGCCGCGTCCCAGAACCGCCACGAGCTCACGATCCGGTTTTCGACTTTCTTTTTTGCGCCTTTGCCTTCAACGAGGAGCATGTGCTCGTCCTTCGGGAACGACGCGAGCCCGTACGTGCGCACGACCTCGCGGACGAGATCGTGCTCGAGCTGCATCTGCCTCTGCACGCACTCGAGCTCCTCCTTTTTCCGCGC
The DNA here is from genome assembly GCA_010028905.1 of Pseudomonadota bacterium. Taxonomy (NCBI): domain Bacteria; kingdom Pseudomonadati; phylum Pseudomonadota; species Pseudomonadota bacterium. The sequence goes on from RGZZ01000851.1 coordinate 1,161, forward strand.
CGCAGGGTCGGTGGTCCCTGCCGCGTACTGCCCGCACGGTTTGGGCACCGCGCGCGAAAACAGCACCTGCATCCTCGAGACGAACGCGCGGTGCGCCATC
>RGZZ01000852.1 GCA_010028905.1 Pseudomonadota bacterium
CGCCGAGGGCGATCTTGGCGGCGAGGAACATGTCGATGGGACCTCCCCGTTGCATGTCTTGGTAGATCGAGAGATACGTCTGCTCCGCTTCGTCGTAGTGTCCGACGGCCAGCAGCAGATCGGCGGCCTCGCCTCGCTCTTCGTAGGATGGGCATTCCGACCCCATGTTCATGTCGGCCTTCTCCTGCTCTCTGGCGCTGTGATGTCGCATGCCTGGCGCAGCCGTGCTTCGAGTGCTGCGCGGTCGTCTGCGTGGAGGGTGACGTGACCGAGCTTTCGACCCGGTCGGGGAGACTTGCCGTAGAGATGCAGATGCGCGCCCTCGATGGCGAGCAGCGCTCGCGTGTCCGGCAGGGTGCCGACGAGGTTCACCATCGCGGTGAACCCGCGTGGCACCGTGCTGCCCAGGGGAAGGCCGCACACCGCGCGCACGTGGTTCTCGAACTGCGAGGTCTCCGTTCCTTCGATGGTGAGATGTCCGCTGTTGTGCACCCGCGGGGCGAGCTCGTTGGCCATCAGGGCGCCGTTGACGACGAAGAGCTCGAGGGCGAGAACGCCGACGTGCCCGAGGGACTCCACCAGGCGCGATGCGAGCGCTCGGGCGGCGCCTGTGAGCGGATCGTCGGGCTGCATCACCGAGATCGACAGCATGCCATCGACGTGGGTGTTCTCGATGAGGGGCCAGTGCCGTGTCTCGCCATCGATGGAACGCACGACGAGCATCGAGACCTCGCGCTCGAACGCCACGTGGCGCTCGACGATGGTCTCCACGTCGGGCCAGCCGGCCGCCACGGCGTCGAGGGTGGCGGGGTCGGCAACGAAGGCCTGTCCCTTGCCGTCATAGCCGAGCGCGCAGGTCTTCAGCCGGACGGGAAGCCCCAGGGTACTTGCAACGGACACGATCTCGGCGCGCCCGCGCGCGGGGGCGAATGCGGCCGTGTCGATCTGCAGATCGCCGAAGAGCGCCTTCTCGCGAAGACGGTGCTGCCCCACCTTGAGCGAGACAGGGCCAGGTCGCACGGGAACGCGTCGCGACAGCCCATCGACCACCTCGAACGGCACGTTCTCGAACTCATAGGTGATGGCGTCGAGACCGTTTGCGAAACCCGCGCACGCGGCATCGTCGAGGTATGACGCGGTGACGCACTCCGCCGCAACGGCGGCGGGGGGAGAGGGCGCCGGGTCGAGGCAGCGCACTGCGATGCCGAGGGGGGCTGCCGCCAGGGCGAGCATGCGCCCCAGCTGCCCTGCGCCGAGAAC
>RGZZ01000853.1 GCA_010028905.1 Pseudomonadota bacterium
TCGACGGGTGAGGAAGGCGCCACGGCCCCGCGTCGGTGGCGTCGATGAGGTTGCCTGCCGCATCGAACACGATGGCATGGTGGTCGACGTGCGGGGAGCCCGCAAACAACGAGTCGTCGTCTTCCTCGTTGTCGCTGCCGCCGCCGCGCGGACCGCTGCTGCCTGTCAGGGCGGTCACCGTGCCGTTCGCCGTTTGGGTGAAGTCGAGGCCGCTCACGCGGATGAGGTTCACCCCACCCAGGTACACCACCGAGGCGTCGGCGGGGTCGACGGCGACCACGTTGACGTACTTCGAGAGGGTGTTGGCCAGACCGCGCACAATGGCGGCCGTGGGGCCGAGGGCAACCCAGGTGGCGCCCCCGTCGTCGCTGCCGTACAGCCCCACGAACCCATTCCCGTTGGCTCCGGTGCTGCTGCCCACGAGGGCGTAGAACCGGTCGGGGCGAGAGGGCGCCGACGCCAGGCTGATGCGAAAGCAGCTCGTGGGCGTGGGGAGCCCTTGCACCGGCCCCCAGGTCGCTCCGCCGTCGGTGCTGCGCATGATCTGGCCAGAGACCGGACCCGACGCGTTGGTGCTGCTCGCCGTGGCGGCCAGCACGACGCTCGGCTTCGACGGATGCTGCGCGAGGTCGAAGACGCCCTGTCCGGCGAGGGCCTGCACGACGTGGAAGTGCGCGCCGGCGTCGGCGCTCACCACGAGCCCCAGCGGCGACAGATGCGTGATGCTGCTCTCGCGGGTGGCGACCATGATGTGTCGCGCGTCGGCAGGGTCGACGATGATGCGGGTGATGGCCATGCCCTGCAACAGGCTCGACGACGGCATGTACGACCACGAGAGGCCGCCGTCGGTCGAGCGGTAGATGCCGATGCCGTAGCTCGTCGCGTCACCCTCGCGCGAGACACCGTGAAGGTTGCCCTCTCCCGTGCCAGCGTAGAGCGTGCGTGGTGCGGTGGGGTCTTGCGCCAGCGCGCCGATGTTGAGGTTCGAGAGGGTGTCGGTGAGCGGATTCCAGTCGGCCCCCTGGCTGTCGGCATTCGTCGTGCGCCAGATGCCGCCGCTGGCCGACCCCAGCACGATGGTCGACGCGTCGAGCGAGAGCAGCGACGTCACGCGCCCTGAAGCGATGTCAGAGAACGCGAACTGGTATTCCATGGGCTTGGGACCGAACTCGACCCAGCGCGGCGCGGCAGGCGCACCAGACGACGTCTCGAGGGTGACGGGAGCCCTGTCGCCACCCGTGGTCGACGAAGAGCACGACA
>RGZZ01000854.1 GCA_010028905.1 Pseudomonadota bacterium
AAGGCCTACGATCTGCGCCAGACCCGCCCCACCCTCACCTTCAACCACGCGCCCGTGAACGGTCAGCTGTTCAAGGGCGGAAAGTGGGCCGATACGGGAACCCTCGTCTCCGCCGACCAGGCGGCGGCCATGAAGCCGGCGCAGCGGGCGACTCTGGCGCAGTCAGCCGGCGTGCCCGTCACCTCGATCCGCCTGGGGCAGTGGCGTCGGGCCCTCATTCCCGTCGACGCCCGCGCCATCAACGGCATCCTCGACCAGAGCGCCCGCGCCAACGGTGTACCCGCAACCCTGCTGAAAGCGGTGGCCTGGAAGGAGAGCACCTGGAACGCGCAGGCCCTCTCGTTCGATGGACAACACGGAAAGGGGCTCATGCAGATCGACGATCGCTACCACGACTTCGCCCGCACGCCCCAGGCCTTCGACCCCATCGAGAGCGCGAACTACGGAGCAAAGTACCTGTCTGATCTGCGACGCCAGACCGGCTCGTGGGACGGCGCCCTCGCCGCCTACAACGGCAGCTGGACGTACGCCACCCGGGTTCGCCAGATCGAGGCGCAGCAGCCCTGGCACAGCGCGCTGAACGAGGTTGCCGCCCAGCGCGCCCAGAGCTAGGCCTCATCCGGCAGGACTCCGTCACCTCTCCGAGAGAAACCGCAGGCCCGCGCGCAGACTCATACCCCTGTGCGAAGCAGCCCCCTCAGGAGACATCGATCCATGCGCAGATCCTCGATCCTCGCCGTCCTCATCGCCGCCATCGTGTGCATCAGCGGCGCCACCATCGCCCCGGCCCAACAGAACCAGGTCGCCGCCGTGCAGCAGAACGTGCGCATGAAGATGTGCCGAGAGCTCGGCGGCGCGCGTCCCATCGTGAACTTCGACGGGCGCGTCGACTACCGACCGGTCACCAGCTGGACCAGCCAGCTCTACGGCACGGGCACCTACCAGCGAAGCTACGGCGACACGGGCACGCCCTTCAGCTACAGCGCGACCATCGACCGCTTCGGTGCCATCCGAAACGTCAGCTACAACCTGACCAGCTCGTTCCCGATGCCCTCCACCTACGGGAACCCCGCGGTGCGACGCGTGCAGGACGCCATCGCACAGCGCCTCGAGACCGAACAGAATGCGAGCTGCCGCTTCAACACCGACGTTCGCTCGTTCAATCGCAACAGCCGCGAGACGCAGGTAAGCGGCAGCGGTGTCGCCATCCGCCAGGGACGGCAGATCCCCTTCAGCTACAACGGCGTCTACCACACCCGC
>RGZZ01000855.1 GCA_010028905.1 Pseudomonadota bacterium
CCGCGAAGGCCTTAGTCTTCCCCGGTCCTTCCGGCCGCTGAAAAAATATTGCCGCGTTTTGTTTTCCATGGGCGCAATCTCGCGAGGCGACCGGACCGCGTTCTGGCGCCTTTCGGGCGCCAAGCTGCGCCGAGGGCGTCAGAACGGGCGCGTCTGCCCGGGAGTGACGCCGTTCCTGCGGTCGTGGATGTCTCGGTGAAGTCCGGCGAGGACCGGCCCGTCGTGCTCCACGAAATACTTCCAGCGGCCGGCTTCGTTCCTGTGCGCGCTTGGCTTGACGTGTCGTCCGGCCTCGACTTCCTCGTTGAACTTTCGCGAGAGAAGGGAGGCGCACGAGGAGGGCTCGGGGCACTTGCAGCGGGTTCGAATCCACTCCTCGAGGCGGAGGATGAGCGTCTGCCTGTTCTCGGCCAGCATGTCCTCGGCGGCGGCCTGCGCTATGAGCCCCTTGGCGGCGGCCTCGCGGATTTCCGCGCGGCGCCTTTCGGCGGCCAGCTCGGACGCGTGGACGCGCTCTCGCTCGCGCTCTTCCCGCTCGGCCTTCGCCGCCGCGTCGCGCTCTGCGAGATGCCTTTCCTTGACGGCGCTGGCTTCCGCCTCGTACTTCTCCCAGTCAAGGAGCTTCTGGCGCTTGACAATCACCGTCTGTTGGTTGGACGATTCGCGGAATTGACGCGCGAGCGCAATCTTTGCAAAGCGCCGCGCCGCGACGTCCGCGTCCACGTCGTTGTCTTCCAGACAGGCTCGCTCGAGAGCGTCCAAGTCCGCGGGAGCCGTGATGGGCTTGAGCGGCTTTTGCTGTCTGGCGCGTCCCACGACGAACGCTCGGGTCTCTTCCGACGCGCTTGCGGCGTTAGAATCCAGGACCGCATGAAGCCGCTGGTCGCCGACCGCCACTCGTCCGAGGATCGCCAGAGCCTCGTCGGCGAGGCCCTGGGCGATCTTGGACTTGCGCTGGCACAGCACCGTGATGCGCCGGAAGCCCGCGAAGTCGGCCATGGGTGTACAGGCCGTCTGATAATTCCAGACGACCCATGACGGGGACATACGAAGGGGGTGAGACCTCCGCACTCCCCGATGGACAGGGCTAGTGGCCGCTAGGGCGTGTGTCCCTGCCCTTCAAATGAGGGTGGAAATGGACCGGGTCAGAAGACAGCTGCGCCGAGCTGCGCCGCAAGGCTTCGGGCCGCAGTTCTCTGCGAGCCTCCGCCAGGAAACAGGTGCGAATATTGGCCGCGCCGTTGAAATCGCGCTGCCACA
>RGZZ01000856.1 GCA_010028905.1 Pseudomonadota bacterium
TCGTGTATCCGCACGTCGCCCGCCCACCCGCAGTGGAGGGCGGCAAGAATCGCGCCGCTACCAAGCCCAGCGCCCTCCCCGTGCTCCCGTCCATCCCCCTGTCGGATGATGATGAGGCCGAGTCGGATGCGGATGCCGAGTCGGATGCGTCTGGCGCCGTTTCCCGCACACCGGGAAAGCCCGTCGCACGTTAGCGCCCCTGGGGAGTTTTTTTGTGTCCCAGAAAGGCAGATATGCAGTACGCCTTCGTGGCCTTCGCGCTCACGACAGCCGTCCTCGTCGGCCTGTACGGACTCCATTGGCAGCCCTGGCGCTTGCGTGCTCGGGAGCCCCGATTCCTGGACGCCCACCAGACGCGCGCCATCATCCAAGCCGACTCGGACGGATACGCGGCGGCCCTCACCTCCGCCGACCTCCACGCGCGCCAGACGGCATCTATCGCCGCCTACGTCGCAGCGAGCGCGGGCGCGGCCGACGACTTCACGCCGGAGGAGCGCGCGCGCATCCGCGAGTGCGTCGCCGAGATCGACGCCATGCCGGGGCTGGCGGCCCTCGCGCCCATCCCCTGGGTGTTTGCCAAGACCCGTGACCGCGTGTACGAGAACGGGCTGCCCCACACGCGCGGGAGTGTAATATTTCTTTGCCCAGACACGACCCCCGAAGACGACGACGCCCTCACGAACCTGCTCGTGCATGAAAAGGTCCACGTCTTCCAGCGCCTGGCCCCGGATTACACTGACGCGTACATCAGGGCCCGGGGGTACGAGCGCACGCGCACGCGGCGCGCCGATTACAGCGAGCTCGTGCGCAGCAACCCCGACCTAGACGAGTGGGTCTATACCGACGCCGACGAGGGCCCCATCGCGGCGCTCTACACGTCCGCCACGCCGGCGTCCATCACCGACGTGGACATGACCGGTCACGAGCACCCCTTTGAGGCGATGGCGTACGAAGTGGGCCGCACCCACCGGTTGTAGACGAATATATATGTGTACATCCAATAAATGGAGGGCCTTGTGGTGAGCTCCTACACCTTCTCCAGCGCCATCCTGCTCATGTCGATCTTCTTCCTCACGCTCTCGGCGTGGACCATGTCCCAGGTGAACAAGCTCATCGCCCAGGCCATAAAGGACTACCCCACATTCACGTCGGTGTGCGCGGTGGACCCCTACGAGGTGCAGCGCCTGCAGATGTTTACGTACTTCACGCTGCTCATGAGCATCATCATGATCCTGGTGGCCGTGTTCAGCATCTACAAGC
>RGZZ01000857.1 GCA_010028905.1 Pseudomonadota bacterium
AGTGGTGGACGCCCTTCACAACGCGCAACTCCTCGCTGGCAGAACACCGTCATGAGTCCACCCCTACATGAGATAGCTGTGGCACAGACCCATGGCCACTGCAGAGGCGAGGCCGGTCGTCGCAGTGCTCATGAGGCCGCACGCCTCGTGAGCCTGTGAGCACCGAGAGCAGCCAACAGTCAAGGGTGAGTGGATCGGGCGTCGTGTCGAGCGGCGCAGAGGGTACCAGTACCGGCAGGCCAAGGAGGCACCGAGTGCACGCCTCCACGGACCGCGCGGCTTAGCCTCGAGATGGCCTCGAGATGGCCAGGTCTCGGGCGTGCAAGGCGGCGCGATGTGCATGCACGCGCATGCGCGCACGCACCTCAATGAACAGCTCCATCCATGCGACCCATAGCATCGCCCCAGCTGCAAACCCCAGGCCCATCGGCTGTACGAGCACGAACGCGTCCACGAACAAGAACGCAGCGATCGCCATCAGCGGCTGCCCGAAGCAGGTCACTCAGTGAGAGAGGGATGAGAAAAGGGGTGGCGCCGCGGGCGCGAGGTGATTCGCGTAGGGTGAGCGCTGGCAGCACAAAAGGATGCAGGCTGTGGTCGAGGCTGTGCGGCAGGGGCTCTCTCTGCCGCTGCGCCACGGGTCCGCCCAGGGTGGCGCTGTGGAGCGTGCCCGGGATGGCGCATACATCTAAAATGCTAGCCATCGCGCTCCAGGAAGGCAATCAGAGACGCTCAGAGGCCGTTCGCCCCGCACGGCGCGTACCTGAGGAACGCTCGTCATGACGCTCCATAGGGCGGCGCCCCACACACTCATCCCCTTGGAGACGAGCACGACGCTGACCGCGAAGCCCTCTGGGACGTTGTGCACCGCCAGCGTGGTGGTCACGAGCATGCCCAGGCTCTCTTTCGTCTTCTCGCCGAAGGAAACGCCGATGCCGATGCCCTCGGAGAACGAGTGCAGAGTCATCACGACGACGATCAGCAGCGCGCGGCGCGCATCGATGCCCTCGATGATGCTAAATTTGACGTCGTCCGAGCCGTCGAGGATGCGCTGACTGGCAACGATGAACATGATGCCGATCACGCCGCCTATGGCCACGCACTGCAGCGGCGTGAACGGGGCGCGCTCGCCCACTCCGAGCTCCACGCCCTCGATAATCAGCGCGGCACTCGCAGACGTCATCATGCCGCCGGCCATTGCATTGGCGAGGCCGAGCCAGTACTTGTCCTCGTCGCCGCCTGTTGTCCGCAGGAAGGCC
>RGZZ01000858.1 GCA_010028905.1 Pseudomonadota bacterium
GTCGTAGAGCTCGCGCCCCCGCGCCGAGAAGCCAAACGGCATCAGATCATATGGGTGAGGGTACGGAGGTGCTGTGGGCACACCCTGCTCGCCCCCTGTGGCCACCGACAAGCCAATCGCCGCAACCTCCGCGAAGAGCTTTCCCGCCATCGCCGCACGCTCGGCCGCGGCGGAGGCGTTGCCTTGGAGCGCGCGCGCGTACACGCCCTGCACGATCGCGCACACGCGGAAGAGCGCCAGTGCACAGTAGAAGCGCCACACGAGCGGGGGGATCGTTGGCAGCTTCGCCCTCTCCACGTACCCACGCACAAACTCCGCCTCATGTGGTAGCCCACGACGCACGAGGGAGGCGCCCGCGAGCCCCGGCATGTACCAGTGGTCCGAGGGCCATCTGTACGCCTGGCAGCAGTGGGCGAGGTCCGCGAGGGGCGAGCCGATCGTCGAGAGCTCCCAATCGAGCACAGCGAGCACCCGCGGCTCGGTCGGATGGAAGATGAGGTTGTCGAGCTTGTAGTCTCCGTGCACTAGGCACGCGGGCACGTGGCCCGTGGCCGCCTCGACCTCGGCGCAGTGCTCATCGAGCCATCCGACGAGAGCCGTCACGTCGGCGCTCTCCTCCACCCCGGCCTTCTCGAGCGTCGCGCGCCCGCCCTCGTACTGCTTTCGCCACCGGCGCACCTGCCGTGCCGCGTATTGGTCGGGTACGCCAAAGCCTTTTAGGCCCACGTCTGACCAGCGCACGCGATGGATGCGCGCGAGCACGTCGCACATGGCGGCATAGATGCCGTAGCGCTCGATCGGCTTGAGCTCGCTCAGCGTCGGGTCCTTGAAGATGCGCCCCTGCACAAACTCCATCACATAGAATGGCGTACCCACCACCGCCGCGTCGGCGCAGTAGCTCAGCATGCGCGGCACGGGCACGTCGGTGGTGTCTCCGAGTGCGCACATCACGCGGTACTCGCGGTCGACGGCATGCGCGCTCTGGAGCAGCTTGCCGTGCGGCTGCTTGCGCAGCACGACTCGGAAGCCACCCGCGACGCCAAGGCCGCACTCGCACAAATATGTTGGGTTCGATTGCCCGTGCGAGAACTGGCGCAAGACGAGCACGCCCGCAAAGGGGCGCACGTACGTGCGCAGGTACTCAGCAAGCCGCATCTCGTCGAGCGCGTGCCGCACCGAGCCCGCTTCCTCGAGCGTGGAGACCATCGTGTCACACACAGACATTCACATTCACACATGCTCTTGCATTCACACATCAA
>RGZZ01000859.1 GCA_010028905.1 Pseudomonadota bacterium
GCCTCTGCCGGATAGGTGGCCTCCGCCGCGGACAGAAGCGGCTGCGACGGCGTGGCTGACCCCATCGCGGCGAGGAACGGGCATCGCCCCACCGCCACCGAGTCGGTGACCGGCGTGGGCACGGGCGCCTGAGCGGGCGGCTCAGGGGCGCCTGGCGATACGCCCGAGCGCGTCGGGGAAGGGGCCACGATGGGACAGGTGCCCTGAAAGAATCCCAGCATGGGCTCCCTCACGTTCCAGATGCGGGCCGCGCGGGGGGTGCCGCAGCGTCATGCGACCTGGGCTCCTCCGCGTCTCGGGCCGATGCTGATTCGACATCGCCGCAGCTGCGTTTTGCAGGCGCGGGCGTTGGAGCAGGAACGTCTTGCGTCAGGCCGGGCGGTTCGGTCACGCCATCCACTCGAGTGGCACATCGCCAGTCGAGAAGAACGTCTGGAACACGCGCGTCACGGTTTCCGCATCGCGGGTCACGGCGCTGGCGCTCCAGAGATCACCCAGAATCTCCACCTCTTCTGACGCGGGCTCACCGCTGTCGAGCATGCGCACCTCCCCCTCGTCATCGGTGAGGGTGAGCAGGCAGCAGCCCGCCTCCGACTGCAGCTGAAGGCTCCTCCAGGGCGCATCACCCGTGGTCTCGAGGGAGACCGTGCCCCCACGCGCCACGACCGCCTCCAGGTGGGCCGCCACCTCCGCCCAGTCGGCGGTCTTCCCATGGCCTCCACGGCTGTCGGTGCCCGTGCCCAGGGTCCACGACAGATGCTGCATCACTCAGCCGCCTTCAGGGTGCGCATGCCCGGCTTCCACTGCAACGTCTTGCCCGTGGCTTCCTCGACCACGGTCAGCGACTTGAGGCCGGCCTTCTCGGCCATGGCGGGGATGTCTCCCAGGCAGTGCCCACAGACCGGCTTCCCCTCGACCACGAGCTTCATGTCGGCGCCCATGGTCTTGCCCGCCTTGAAGGCCTGTTGAATGACCCCGACCTCTGCGTGGGCGGTGGCCATGTTCCCGTTGGGCAGCGCCCCCTTCTTCTTGACCTCACGCAGCGCCACGCGCTCCGCGATGAGCGTGGCCTCGTCAGCCCGTGCCATCTCGCTGGCTCTGGCCATCTGGTTGGTGTCTTCGAAGACGGCCTCACCGATGGTGCCCCGGGCTCGAACAACCGCGGTGCGCCCGCCCGCGCCCGCAGCCTCGGTGGTGGCTGCCGCGGTGCGCCCGCCCGCGCCCGCAGCCTCGGTGGTGGCTGCCGCGGTGCGCCC
>RGZZ01000860.1 GCA_010028905.1 Pseudomonadota bacterium
TGCGCGGCAACGGCGACGGCACGTTCCAGGCGGCCACCAACTTCGGCCTCGGAAAGCCGTGGAACCTGGTCGCCACCGACCTGAACAACGACGGCAAGCTCGACATTGTGGCGGTGACGCCGACCACAGCCTTCGCCAATGTAACGGTCGCGAACGGTGGCGCCCAGGGCGCAAACTCGAACCTCTCGGTCTACCTGGGGAACGGCGACGGAACCTTCCAGGCGGCCACCAACTACCAGGTAGCCGCGCAGCCCTACGCGCTGGCTGCGGGCGATCTCAATAACGACGGGAACGTCGACCTCGTCATCCCCGGCGCCTTCTCGAGCCAGACGACGGTCATGCGCGGCAACGGCGACGGCACCTTCAAGACCCCGAGCACGCTGTTGTCCGGCTTTGCCCCCTATGACGTGACGCTGGCCGACATGAACTACGACGGCCACCTCGACATCGTGCTCGTCAACAAGGAGTCGGCCTCGGTGTCGACGTTCTTTGGCAACGGCGATGGCACGTTCTCGCCCCCCCTCACGGTGGGCGGCACCGGAAATGCGCAGTCGGTGTCGGTAGGCGACTTCAACCACGACGGCCTCCCCGACATCTCAGCCATCGGAAACGGTATCTTCAACGCCTTCTTCGGTCAGTAGGCGGTCCATCGAGGTCACATCGACCGCAGCCAGCCAAGACCCCAGCACGGGCGTGGGGGGCGTCGGCCGACCCGACACGCGCAGCGTCGCCAGAAAGGCGTCGCGCTGCGATGCGATGCTCGGATCGGCCGTCGCGTTGCGTGCGTACACGCGCGCGTAGCCGTCGGCAAAGAGCGACCCGCGCGTCTGGCTGTGGTTCGTGCCCGCCTGCCACCAGGTGAAGACCGCGGTGGGCACGGGGTGGTAGCACGGCGTCGTGACGCGCAGCAGGCGCAGCCACAGGTCGTAGTCTTCGCACACCAGCATCTCTTCGTCGAAGCGCTCGTGGGCCAGCAGCCGCCGGCGGAACAAGAGACACGGCAGCACGAGCAGGTTCATGAACTGCATGCGCTCGAGCTCCTGCACCGTCGGGTACACCTCGAGCCCCTCGACGCGGCGACGCCCGTCATCAGTCTGGCGCACGTAGCAGACCAGCACATCACCACACACCATGTCGGATCCTCCGCGCTCGAGCGCACCCACGAGCTGCTCGGCGTGATCGGGCAGCAGCCAGTCGTCGTCGTCGAGAAACCCGATGAAGTCTCCCCGCGCCGCCTCGAGCCCTAGGTTGCGCG
>RGZZ01000861.1 GCA_010028905.1 Pseudomonadota bacterium
CGAGTCGCCGGGCTTCGTGGGGCACACCTAGCTGCGGGTCTGCGACGCGGAGAACAAGAGAAGCCGACGCATCTTGACGCGTCGGCTTCTGTCTTGTGGTGACCTGCGCAGGCCCGAGGCGGGCGTGGGCGGTCAGGCGCCCGGCTTGCCGCTCGAGGACGTGGAGTAGTGCAGGCCTGTGATGAACCAGCTCTCCTTCACCTTCGCGAACGCGACCGAGAGGTTCAAGGGGAACTGCTTCTTCTTGCTGCCCTTCATCGTGTTCACCCGCAGGGCTGCGGTGAAGTAGCCGATGTTGCCGCTGATGGCGCCCTCGTGGAAGATGGCCTCGAAGCTCTCAGAGCCCTTGTCGAAGTCCTTGAAGAAGTGCTCGTAGGCCGTCGCGACCTCTTTCCTGCCCTTCCAGATCTCGGCCGTTCCTGATCCGAGAAGGAACACGTTCTCGGTCATGGTGGCCAGAACGCCCTTCACATCGTGCTGCATGTAGGCGTAGTCGTGTGCACGGAGGACCTTCAGCAGCGGGGCGATGGAACTGTCATCGGCCTGCGCCACGGACGATGCGGCGAGTGCCAGGGCGCCGACCGCGGCAGCACCAACGGTGGCACGGCGGGTGAGGGTTGAGCTGTCGGACATGGGGGCCTCCAATTCAGTCGTGACTCCCGGAGTTCACCCCCTGCGCTCCCGTTCCTGCTTGACGGGAAGCAACCGCGCCGGGGGGAGGGAAGGGCGGATCGCTCTCAAGGCTCTGTGCAGTCAGGCGGTAGCACGTGTCGAGCACGCTCTGGGCGTAGCCCCTTCTCTGCTGATCGTTCATCCGGCCACGGGGCGGCGGCGCGATGGGCGGGCCGAAGCGCAGCCGCATCCGATTGAAGACAGGCCGTCCATCGGGGGCTCGCCACCGCAGGGGGCGGGTTCCCGTGATGCCGAGGGGCACCACGGGAACCTGGGCCTGCTGCGCCAGCATGGCAAGGCCCGGAAGCGCGGGTCTCGGCTCGTGCACGAGGGTGATGCCGCCTTCCGGATAGATGCCGATGAGCCGTCCTTCTCCCAGGCGTCGCAAGGCGGCCTTGAACGCAGTCAGGTCGGCCTCGTTCGGATTCAGGCGAATGAAGTCGACCTGATCGAGCAGGTACGCGAGCCACGGGATGCCTGCGAAGCGGACCTCATAGAGCGAGGTCTTGGCCAGGAAGTGCGCGTGGCGCGGGGGGGTGAGGTCGCGCAGGGCGAGCAGGGTGGCGG
>RGZZ01000862.1 GCA_010028905.1 Pseudomonadota bacterium
GCTGATGTCGAGCAGATAGACGATCAGCGCGGGGGCGGAGCTCGTGGCCAGCAAGGTATATGCCATGGCGTCATTCCGATAGAAGCGAACACAGATCGCCGATTCACCCGAAAACGAGGGCGCCTGACGAAACGACGTTGGCTCCACGGCACCCTGCATCTCGAGCGTAGACCTTGGCTTTCGAAACCTTCCACGTCATTTCCCTCACCCGCTCGGGTTAACACCGCCAGACACCAGGGTGATGGTCGCAAAGCGCAATCGCCTATATACTGTAAGTCATTGACGCGTCTCCAAAAACGCGAAGGAGCCGCCAGAACGAAATCGAACCCCCATCGCAGGTCAGGGGAGGTGAGGGCGTGGCATCAACAACCCAGCACATCGCTCGTCGCTATCGAGAGACGAGTGTCATCACCGATAACGGCCTCACCGTTCTGGTTCAAACCCACGACGAGACGCTCGACACCCCTGCCACCGTCGAGCACCTCAAGGCAGACGCGGGGGCCGCACACGAACAGAGCGATCTCGCCCAGGCGTTCATCCGCGCGGGGCATCATGTGAAGAGAATCGATCACCCGAACGTTGCTCGCGTGCTCGACGTCATCGAAGACGCAGATCCTGCCCTCGTCTTCGAACGACTCGAAGCACAGACCCTCGAAGATCACGTGAACGCCTCGCCGCATCTTATCGAGCCAGACGTCGCGGTGCGCTGGGCATCAGCGATCTGCGACGCTCTCGCCTGCCTGCACGGCCACTCGCCCCCACTCATGCATCTCGATCTGAAGCCGAGCAACCTGTTGCTGACCCGTGGGGGGCGTCTCGTACTCACGGGCTTCGGCCTGCTGCGCGAAGCCGATGGGAGCGCCGCGCCCGTCGCGCTGCTCTCTGGCGCGGGAACCCCCGGCTATGCGGCGCCCGAGCAGCTAGAGAGCTCTTCAATCGATGCCCGTGCCGACCTCTATGGCCTTGGCGCCACGCTGTACGCCGCACTCACGCGCCGAACGCCTCCCGATGCCCGCGACCTGCGAGACGGGCGCGCGCGCTGGGAGCCTCCGGAGATGCACAACCCCCAGGTCTCTCCGGCCCTGAGCCAGGCCATTCGCGTGCTCATGTCAGCATCACGCGATGCGCGCCCGAACACCGCTGAAGAAGCCCGTGAACTGCTCTCCCCTCGCCGTGAGATCGCTGCGACACCCCGCCCCACGGGCACTGACGACGCTGGCGATGCTGCCA
>RGZZ01000863.1 GCA_010028905.1 Pseudomonadota bacterium
GCACCTGCGCGTCGATGTCGAGCAGCTTCATCTCCACGAACACGCCCTGCGAGTCGAGCCAGGGCTGCAGCACGCCGTACACGAGCACCGCGCCCACGGCCATCGAGACCGAGGTGCGCAGCCCGACGAGCGCGCCGCCCGCGACCATGATCGGATCCACGGGGAGCGCCATGCCGAGCTCATCCGCGCTGCGCTTGCCCACGCCGAAGGGCAGGTGCATCTCGGCAGGGATCGCGAGCTTCGCGAGCCCGGGGAAGCCGAGCTTCGTCATCAGCGCGGCGTTGCCCTCGACGAACCACTTGATCACCGCGCCCAGGCCCATGGTGGCGAACAGGGCGCGGGCCTTGAGCAGCGCGTCGCCGCCCGCTGCGTGCAGCGAGCGCAGGGTCTCCGCGGCGGCCACGCCCGAGGGGAAGGTGAGCTGCTCGCGGTTGATCATCTGGCGCTTCATGGGCACCGCGATGCTGACGCCGAGCAGCGCGAGGAACGCCGTCCAGAAGAACAGCACCCAGAACGGCATGTTCTCGCCCGTGATCAGCAGGTAGGCGGCGATCGCCGAGACCATCGTGCCGCCCGTGGAGTACCCCGCCGAGCTCGCGGTGCTCTGCATGCAGTTGTTCTCGAGCACGCTCATCTGCGTCTTCGCGAGCCCGAGCTTCAGGAAGGTGTTCCAGGTCGCGTAGCTCAAGATGCACGCGGTGATCGCGACGCCGAGGCCCCAGCCGGTCTTGAGCCCGACATAGAGGTTCGACAGCGACATCACCCCGCCGAGCACCATGCCCATCAACACGGCGCGCACCGTGAGCTGGGGCAGGGCATCCCCCTGGTAGTAGTGCTCGAACCACACCTTGTCGCGCTCGTCCTCCGGGTAATCGAGCAGGTTGGGGAGCTTCGCGTCGTGCGCGGGCGGCGTGCTGGAGATGGGGGTGTGCATCGGGCCAGTCTACCAAGGCGCAGGGGCTCCGGTCCACAGCCTCACCCACCACGCCCCTGCCCGCGACGGGCGGACGTCTCGCCGCGAACACGCACGGGAGTGCATCACACACCCACTGAGCGACACGACGGCCCAGCCGGACGCGTCGCGATCACGTCCGTGCCAGCAGGTCGTGGCGCCTTCGCAGCCCGCGCGGGTCCGTTCCCCAGCGTCAGGGCCGCTCGAACACGGCCGCCGCGCCCATGCCACCCCCGATGCACATGCTGACCACGCCGTAGCGCGACCCTCCTCCACGA
>RGZZ01000864.1 GCA_010028905.1 Pseudomonadota bacterium
TGTGTAAATGCCCGCTACGGTCGGCACGAATTTGAGGCCGTACGTACCGTTGCCGTCGTCGCGCACGTTCACCTTGGGGGCCTGCTGCATGCCGCCAGGCATGTTGATCACCTTGACGCTCACCTTTTCGCCACCCGTCTCGATGACGTTGCCTGCGCCATCGTACGCCTTGAGCCAGAAGTCGAACGGCTGCCCCACGAAGCCCTTGTCGATGCTGTCGCCGCCCACCGTGCACGTGTTTGCGTGTGCGCGGCCGGGTCCGACCTCGAGTGTCGCAAGCGGCGGCCCGATCGAGTGCCCCTTGTTGCCCACAAGCACGAGGCGATACCGACCCACGCGCCGCAGCTCGAGGCACGCCTCGTGAATCCCATCGCCCACCTCGCCATCATCTTCGAGCGCCGTCGCGGGCTTGGCGCTCGCATCACCACTCCCCTCGGTCAGAGAGGCGCGGGGCTGGGAGGCGCGCTCGAGGCACGCGAGCGCTGCGCCCTCAAAGCTGACGGCGTCGCTGGCCACTACGCGGATGCCGTCGTCACCGCCTGGCGCCGCAGCGGGCGCGAACGAGGCCGCCGTGGGCAGCGAGCCACCCACAAGGCTGCTGGCGGCCGCCTTCCATCGCGAGGCTACCCAGCCGAGGAGCGCCGAGTCGTGCGCTTTGGCGGCGCTGGCCGAGGCCTTAAGGTCGATCTGCGGCGTCGCCATGCCTGTCGCGGGCCGGCGCGGCTCGGGCAGGAGTGCGAGCATCAGCTGGCGCTCATGCGCGTAGCCACGCCCTGCTTGTCGCGAAGGCGCACCTGCACCTTGAGCTTCACGCCACACGCGCCCACCGTGCCAAGCGAGAGCCGCTCCTTGCCGTCATCGAGCGCCTCGAGGTCGCGCTCGAGCATGAGCGCGCGCACGCCGTGGTGCGCGGCCACAAACCTGCACGAGGCCAGATGCGCGGAGCCAGGCAGGCAGCGCAGCACGAAGGGCGAGCCGGGCAACTCGTCAACGTCGGCGGAGCCATGACGCACGCTCACGTAGTGTCGCCCGATGGTTTCGCACGTGTACTCGACCGCGTAAGAGACGTCACAATCGTCACGCACGCTGCTGTCGGCCGGTCCTTCATTTCCTTCGCACCACGGCCGGTCCTTCATTTCCGGCCGGATCAGCACCAAGAACTTCTCCCCGACGCGCGTGAGCTGGTTGCCGTAGCCATCCTTGGCGAGGACGCGGAAGTTTGCCTTCTCG
>RGZZ01000865.1 GCA_010028905.1 Pseudomonadota bacterium
CATCGGCACGCAGTCTGGCACGATCAGGAGACGGGGCACACCTGGCATCCCTACAAGATGCTGTGGCGCCACGGAGGCCCGGGCGGTTCCCCCATGGCGGCAGGACAGGGGGCTGTGGACTTCTGGGACAGTCCGCTCAGCGAGACAGGCGTGCTGGGGTTCGAGTGGGGCTACAGCCTCGACATGCCAGACGCCCTGGTGGCCTGGGAGGCCCAGTTCGGCGATTTCGTCAACGTGGCGCAGGTCATCATCGATCAGTTCATCGTGAGCTCAGAGGCCAAGTGGCATCTCATCAACGGCCTGGTCATGCTGCTGCCCCACGGCTTCGAGGGGCAGGGCCCGGAGCACTCGAGCGCGCGCCTCGAGCGCTTCCTCATGCTCACGGCACGCGACAACATTCAAGTCGTGAATCTCACCACCCCCGCCCAGCTCTTTCACTGCCTGCGCCGTCAGGTGCTGCGGCCCTATCGAAAGCCGCTCATCGTGATGTCGCCCAAGAGCCTGCTGCGACACCCCAAGGCGGTGTCGACCCTCGACGAGCTGTCTGACGGGCACTTCCAGCGCATCATCCCCGATACCTCGGTCGCCGATCCGTCTCAGGTGCAGAAGGTGCTGCTGTGCAGCGGCAAGCTCTACTACGAGCTGGTGACCGCTCGCGGCGAGCGCGGTCTCGATGACAAGATCGCCATCGTGCGCCTCGAGCAGCTCTATCCGCTTCACACCGAGATGGTGGCCCGTGCGCTTGCGGGCATCCCCCGCAAGGTCCCCGTGGTGTGGGTTCAAGAAGAGCCGTCGAACATGGGGGCGCTGCACTTCCTGCAGAGCCGCTACGGCGATGCGCTGTGCGCGCCGCACCCGTTTCTCTCGGTGGCGCGACCGGAGTCGGCCAGCCCGGCGACCGGGTCGGCTACCAGCCATAAGGTCGAGCAGGAGTGGCTCATCGCCCAGGCGCTCGAGCTGGCTTGACGCCAGGTTCATTCGCGATTCGAAAGGGTTGAGAGCGTAGTTGCTCTGAGGGAGGTAGAACGTGTCGGAGAACATCGTCGTCCCCGCGGCCGGGGAATCGGTATCAGAAGCCGTGGTCTCTGCGTGGCTGGCCAATGAAGGCGAATGGGTAACCTGTGACGCGCCGGTTGTCGTTCTCGAGACAGACAAGGCGAACCTCGAGGTGGGAGCGCCCATCGACGGTGTGCTGGTTCGCATCATCAAGCGCATGGGCGAGACGGTGAA
>RGZZ01000866.1 GCA_010028905.1 Pseudomonadota bacterium
CGCCGGATCTCGGCCCGCCCCCCAGAAACGAGGCTCGCATACCGCAGGTCGAAGCGGAAGCTCTTGTTGGCCGCGCCGATGAAGTCGAGCACCGTGAGACAGCTCTTGCCCGGGGCCAGCCGCAGACCCCGCCCGAGCTGTTGCTGGAACACCGTGGCGCTCTCGGTGGGACGCAGCAGCAGCACCGTGTCCACCTCGGGAATGTCGACCCCCTCGCCCAGCACGTCGACCGTGAACAGCACGTTCACCTGGCGTGCGCGCAGGGCCGAGATGGCCGCCTCGCGATCGTCCCCCGTCACGTCGCCCGTCACCACCCCCGCGGGGATGCCGTGCTTCTGGAACTGCTCGGCCATGAACCGCGCGTGCTGGACGCTCACGCAGAACCCGATGGCCCGCATGGCCCCGAGATGGAGCACGTGCTGCCGCAGCGCCCGCAGAACGAGCCGCACGCGCTCGTGGTTGCCCGTGTAGACCCGGTCGAGCTCGTCGGCGTCGTAGTGCCCGCGGGTCCAGCGCAGGCGGTCGAGCGCCACCTCGTCCTTGATGCCGAAGTACTGGAAGGGCACCAGCAGCTGCCGATCGAGCGCATGCCACAGCCGCAGCTCGGCCGCGATGCGCCCGTCGAACCACGCGAGCACGCTCTGCCCGTCGGTCCGCTCGGGGGTGGCCGTGAGCCCCACGAGCACGCGAGGCTGCAGGTGCTCAAGCAGGCGGCGGTACGTCTTTGCCGCCGCGTGGTGAAACTCGTCTACAATGAGCACGTCGAAGGCACTCGGGTCGAGCGACTCGACCCCCTGCGCGCTGATCCCCTGGATGGACGCGAACAGGTGCCGCTCTCCCTCGCGCGCGCGCCCGCCCGTCCACAGGGTGCCGAACTGGGCTTCGCCGAGCACGAGGCGGAAGCGGTGCAGCGACTGCTTCAGGATGTGGTCGCGATGGGCGACGAACAGCAGCCGCGTGCCACCGTGCCCCCACTGCTGGCGCAGGCGGGCGTAGTCGAAGGCGGCGATCATCGTCTTGCCTGTGCCGGTGGCGGCAACCACGAGATTCTTCCACCGCCCGTGCACCTCGCGCTCCACCTCGAGCCGCTCGAGGATCTCCTGCTGGTAGGGGAAGGGGCGCAGGTCGAGCGAGACGAGCCCGAGCTCGGCCACGTCGTCCCCCGCCCCGCCTCGTTGCGCCGCGATGGCGTGGTCGAAGCGCTGCGCGTCGCGCTCAGGGAGGTACGTC
>RGZZ01000867.1 GCA_010028905.1 Pseudomonadota bacterium
CAGACCATACTCCGGTCGCTCGATACGTTGTTCTCGTACCAGTCGATCAACTCCCGCTGCTCCGCGTTCGTAAGCGCGCCGTGTCGCTCCTCGAACGCCGCGATGCGCGGGGGAAGCGGGCCCCAGCCGTCGCACACCCAGTCCATGAGGTAGACGTTCGCACGCCGCACCTGCTGCTTCTCCGCTGCCGTGAGCGGTGCGGTCGAAAACTTCTTGCGCGGAGGGTTCTGCCGACGGGGGTTCGCACGGGCGAGGGAGCAGTAGATGTCCCCATATGACCCGTAGTCAAGCAACTTGACCTTGCCCTCGTGTCTTCCCCACTGGAAGACGTAATCCGTCTCTCCAATACGACACCCTTGGGGGTGCTTGGCGAGACGCCTCCATCCGGCCCGCGCCTCTGCCTCTGAAACAGGCGTCTCCGCTTGCTCGGTAAGGAGAACAGTGCCGTCCTCCGAGATGTCGTGTACGGGCATGAGGTCGGGCAGCGGGGTTGCCTTCCAGAAGTCCGCTTCCGCACGGTTCTGCAAGTTGCCGTAGGCTTCAGCGGCGACCTTTGCGGCGAACCCGTCCCCCACGGCCACGACAACGCGCGTGCCGCCGACACCGAGCACCCGATACCCTGCCTCTCGCAACAGGGAAGCCAGCATTGTGCTGGCTCCGTCCGTGTGTTCGAGGGGGTCGAAGTACTCATACAGACGATCCTGCAAGTCCGGCGCGAGCGCAACGAGGTCGAGGTAGGCCCTCGGCAGGGTGGGGTTCCGCCGACGGGGGTTGGTGACGCGCTCGACGGTCACCGAGCCCCGCTTGCCCGGCGCGGAGGCGCGGCCCGCGCGCGATGCCCGCTCCACGGTGTCGTAGATGCGCCCGCCCGAGAGCGTCGTCTCGCGCGCCACGCGGACCATCGCACGGTCCCACGGCGCTCCGCCCTGCGCAGGGTAGGCGCGCTTCCTACCGCCCTTGGCGACGAACCGGGTGCGGTAGGTGCCGGGGATGCCACGGCGCACGTCGAGGCCACGGGGGTTCGTCTGCACGGGCACCACTTCGCGCGGCCAGCGGTGCATGTGTGTCCCCTCATCGTCGTCTTCTTCCTCATCGTCAGCGCGGAAGCCATGGCGACGGTAGAACCGCTCCAACTCCTCAAGGCTCATGCGTTCGTGCCCGAACGGGCGCGCATGCAGGTACAGCGAGATGCCGTGCTTGTCGGCGAGCCCGGTCAGGAACCGGAGCGCC
>RGZZ01000868.1 GCA_010028905.1 Pseudomonadota bacterium
GGCCCGTTTTTGGTGATGGCCGCATTGGTGATCTTCTTGGCGCTATCGGGCTTCCAGTCTTCCGCCCAGTCTTCAAACAACACCTCCACTCGCTCTCCTCGTTCCCCTTCTTCTCCTTCTTCTCCCCCCTCCTCCTCCCCGCGGCTTCCTCTGAAAAAAAAGGAGGTTGCAAGCGAATAAACATCTTGCGTACTCGATCGATCAGTCGAAGAACAAACACACGCACGACGAAATGCATTCGACGCAGTGCAACCAATCGTCAATGATTGTGATTATGAGCGCGTGTGAGTGGGTGCATGCAACCACGTGTGAAGTGGCGAGGCGAGGATCGTCCAATCCCCCCCCTCTTCCTTGACGCACTTCAATTCGAGAGGGACGTGCATATTTAGTAAGAAGGAAAGGTCGACCTCGATGCCACCACGTACGACATCGAGCACAAGTCCGTCGTCACGCACAATCGTGTGCAGCATCCACTTGTTAAACACATAGTGTGTCGTGATCTTCGCTGCGCGATCTGCGATCGAGTCGCACATCGGTGCCGAATGGTGCAGCACATTCTCGATCTTGCGACGATGAGCATTGGCGATCGATTGAGCATCGGTACCGAGTGACGCGTCAACGCACACGCGCGCCGACCTGAGGAATGAGCCTGCACGCTTGCGTTCCGACTCGCGCAGCTTGTGCCTTGTTGATACGAGCACCGTTGACACCACACGCCCCTCGCGCCTGAGAAAGATCGACTTGGCGCAGAAATGAGCGACGAGTTGGAGGAACTCGCTCTCGCGCACAGCAGGATATGTCGACGCAAACGGCCGTCGATGTCCATGAGTGGTGTCTCCACTCCTGCCACAAAATAACTCGGAAGGCACGGCGCAGTACCACATACACACATGTGCAGGCGGTCGAGTGCTTAGTGGAGGCAGTGCCGAATGTCGAAGAGTTTGGAGAAGGAGCTCGCCGTCGGTCGTCGAGTGATCGTACGTCACGTCGCGATGTGTTTGGTTGTCGCAATGTCCACGCACGATATACGACCTCCGGAGTGTGTACCACCACGTGTAGTGTGTGATCCACTCTGGCGTCGCGAGGATGAGGGCTATGGCGGTACTACCCAGCAGTGCAGATGTGAGGATGTGTACGTCGTCCATTTCGTGTTTATGTTCCTTCTGTTTCTCTTCTCTGTGGAAAAAGGTGGGTACGTATGTATGTGCGTCTGTGTGTGGTATGTCCAT
>RGZZ01000869.1 GCA_010028905.1 Pseudomonadota bacterium
GGCAGCACACAGAAGCAGAGGGAGGCTGGGTAGAACTGGGCAAGGAAAAGGCCAGCGTAATGATGCACGGCGTTTCTCTGCCCAGTTCTACCCAGCCTCCCTCTGCTTCTGTGTGCTGCCTGCATCTGCGCGGCGAAGCCGCGCAGACCGTTTCAACAAGATACAGCCTTAAAGAACACACCGCAGCCGCGGCCAGCAGGTCGGCACAGGACGAGTCAAGGGCGGCGAACGAGTGCGCCCGCTTTGGCGCACTCGTGGAGCCGTTCACGAGCTTTTTGCCCTTGCAAAAAGCGACGCCCTTGACGCGGATGCGTTAAAAGAGTGGAGAGGGGGTTCGGGGGAAAGAGCGCAGCGGTTCCCCCGCCAACGCTGGTGACAAGCAACAACCCACGCATTTTCACGAGGCCGCCTTGGCCTGTTATTTGCCAGCGTGGCGCAGAGCGTGTAGATAGGGTGCCTATCGGCAACCCTGCAGGATGATTCCGTGACCGTTTACCGCTCTCTCACGCACGACATTGCGGTTGAAGCCGAGGCGTTTTTTCTCGAAGATCGCTCGATGCCCGAAGACGGCGTGTTTCTGTGGGCGTATCGCATGCGCATCGTTAACCAAGGCACGCAGAACGTTCGACTGATGGCGCGCTACTGGCGCATTATCGACGCCGCTGGACGCCTGCACGAGGTGCGCGGCACGGGCGTGATCGGCGAGCAGCCGACGATTGCGCCGGGCGGTAATTTTTCTTACGTCTCGAGCACGCCGCTGCCCACGCCGTCGGGCACGATGGAGGGCGTCTATAGCATGGAGACCGACGCCGGCCAACGGATCGAGATTGATATTCCCGCGTTCGCCCTCGAGAGCCCGTACGAGCGGCATCCGGTGCATTGAGCCATGACCGCCGTGCCGCCCAGTGATATTCTAGAGCACATCCGCGCCTATAAACTCAACGAGGTGGCGCAGCGGCGCGCGGCTGTGTCCGAAACTCAGCTGCAGCAACGCCTTGCCGATTTGCCGCCGCCACGCGGCTTTGCTCAGGCGCTGCGGCAACAGGTGGCGAGCTCTGGACGTGCGATCATCGCCGAGTTCAAACGCGCCTCCCCCTCGCGCGGGGTGATCCGCGGCGACCTGCAGCCCGACGACGTCGCCCGCGCCTATGCCCGCTCTGGCGCCGCGTGCTTGTCGGTGCTGACCGACGGACCTTCGTTTCAAGGCTCCGATGCCGATCTGATTGC
>RGZZ01000870.1 GCA_010028905.1 Pseudomonadota bacterium
GGCGGTCTGGCGATAAAACGAGGGGCGATTGTTGTTGCGGGTTGTACCACGGTTGTTACAAGTGCGACGACGAGGTCACAGATTGTTTACGAGCGGGGTGTGGCTGAGAGGGGGCGGTGTGCGGCAGAATCGGAACAGAAGAAAGCGGAGGATTCGAGATCATGCCTGTTGAGCCCATCAACACCGATTCGAAGTCGAGACCGGTTGACCGAAGCGGGGAACGCTCCACCTCGTCGTCGGCGTCGACCTCTGGCGGACAGGCGGCCGCCGCCTCTGCGCACCAGGCCCCCGGATCGCCCGCGCCTTCGACCGATGCAGCGGCCTCATCGCCGCGCGATCGGGTCACGCTCAGCCCTGTCTCAGAGAGCCACGGGCCGTCCGCGGGGGGGCGCGAGAGCGGCATGCCTCAGCTCAGCAGCTGGCTGAAGGGCGGACCCCAGGGTGCGCAGGGCGATCAGGCGCCCGCGGGTCGCTCTCCTCAATCTGCGCATGACATGGGGGCGCGTACCGCAGAGGCTTCCCGTACCACAGAGGCTCCCCGTTCCGCAGAGGCTCCGCGCGCCGCGGATGCAGCGCGCGCCGCGCAGGCGGGCGAGTCGCAGCCTTCCACGGGCGGCCCCTCTCGCGCCACCGCCGCACAGGGGAACGAGCAGCCCCGGGGGACGGGCGCGCAGCATCCCCAGAATGCACAGGGCTCATCCCAGGGCGCGGGCATGCGCCCCAAGAAGGCCGCGGGACCCATGGGGCCAGGGGGGATGCCGGGCGGGCTTCCCTCAGGTCTCAACAGCAAGGGAGCGGGCGACGGAGGCAATGGCCCTTCGGGCGTCAAGCCGATGCAGGGCAATCCCACCGACGTGAAGCTCGGGGGAGACCAGCGGGGGCTCGAGGAGGCGCGCAAGCTCGGGCAGGACGCGCGCTCCAACCAGCAGGGGGCCGAGGGAAACCGGGATGCCTTCCGCAATGCGGCCGACAACGCAGGTCGTGACGCTTCACAGAACCGCAGCGATCAGGCGCAGCACGACAGCGCCGCCGACCAGGCGCAGCAGGCCGCCCAGAAGTTCGCCCAGGACGCGCAGAAGCACATGACCGACAAGGCCAAGAACATCCAGCAGGCCGCCCAGGCCAAGGGCGAGCAGGGGCAGGCAAAGGGCGAGCAGGCGAAGGGGCAGGCGGGCATTGCCAAAGGCGTGGGCGAGCAGAC
>RGZZ01000871.1 GCA_010028905.1 Pseudomonadota bacterium
GGAAGGGCGTGCGGCGGAAGGAATCCCCCCCCTGCTCGCAAAGTAGCCCGCAGCCTCGCGCTCCTCCACCACGCATCGAGAAGCGCGCGCACCACCGAGGAGCCTTTCAATCCCATGTCCGAACGCGAAACACTCGAGGTCGACGTCCTCATCGTGGGGGCCGGCCCTGCCGGCCTGTCGGCCGCCTACCGATTCATGGATCTCGTGCAGAAGCACAACGCCGACGTAGACGCGGGCAAGGCCCAGGGTCGCAAGCTCGACGAGCTCATGGTGGCGGTGGTCGACAAGGGCTCCGAGGTCGGCGCCCATCAGCTCAGCGGCGCGGTGATGGATCCGGTCTCGATGAAGAAGCTCATGCCCGACTTCGTCGAGAAGGGCTGCCCGCTCTCGGCCGAGGTGAAGAGCGACGAGGTGGTGTGGCTGAGCGAGGGCGGCGCGCTCAAGCTGCCGCTGGTTCCCCCGCCCCTGCGCCAGCACGGGAACTATATCATCAGCCTCTCAAAGATGGTGAAGTGGCTCGCCCCCCTCGTCGAGGAGAAGGGCGTGATGATCATGCCGGGCTTCGCGGGCACCGAGGTGCTCTACGAGAGCGGCGACAGCGGCAAGGCGCGCGTCTGCGGCGTGCGCATGGTCGATCGGGGCGTCGACAAGAAGGGCGAGAAGAAGTCGAACCACCAGCTCGGGGAAGACATCAAGGCCAAGGTCACCCTGTTCTGCGACGGCACCTATGGAAACCTCACCAACCAGGTGGTGGGCAAGCTCGGCCTCGACAAGGGCAAGAACCAGCAGATCTTCGCCACGGGCTGCAAGGAGATCTGGGAGGTCGAGCCGTCGCGCCACCGCCTCGGGCACGTGACCCACACCATGGGCTGGCCGCTGAAGAGCGACGCGTTCGGGGGCGGATGGCTCTACCACATGGCCGACAACCTGGTGTCGGTGGGTTTCGTGGTGGGGCTCGACTACAAGGACCCGTTCCTCGACCCCCACGCAGAGCTGCAGCGCTTCAAGACCCACCCCTCGGTGCGGGCGGTGCTCGAAGGCGGCAAGATGGTGTCGTACGGCGCCAAGACCATTCCCGAGGGCGGGTGGAACGCCATGCCCTACCTGGCGGCCGACGGCGCCCTCATTCTGGGTGACGCGGCGGGCATGGTGAACGTGCCCAAGCTGAAGGGCATCCACTACGCCATGGAGGCGGGCATGC
>RGZZ01000872.1 GCA_010028905.1 Pseudomonadota bacterium
GTGAAGCGCACCTTCTGGTTCTCGTATCGTGCCGGCAGGCGCTGGGGGGTCTTCCATCGCACGATGCCGCCCGTGTCGCCTGCCGCCGCGATGAGCGTGGTGCCGACGTCGGCCGAGAAAGACCAGAGCGACGGTGTGGCCGCCGCTTCGAACCAGTTGCTGGGGGAAAGGGTGAGGCTCTCGAAGGTGCGAATCGACGGGGTGGCCTGGCTCGGGTTGAGCATGAGCGCGAAGAAGTACGTGTCGTCACCGCTCGGCATCAGGTCGAGGGCGGCGTCGTTCTGCATCGTCTGCTTCACCGCGGGCTGACGCGCCTCGTTGCCCCACAGCCACTTCATCCAGATGTTCCCGGCGGCGTCGCCCATGGCCACGCGCTGCCCGTTGCGGCTCACCGCAAGCGAGATGAGGCCGCTGTCGCTGGTGACCACGTCGCGCATGCGGCGAAGGTCGGGAAACGACCAGAGCACGGCGCGGCCGTCGGCGCCCGCCGAGATCACGAACTCGGTGCTCGGCACGAAGGCGACGCGTGTCACCTCGGCCGCAGATGCCTGAACGCACGGCGGGGTGGTCTCGGCGAGCACCGGCTGGGGGGCGCGGCTGAGAATCGAGGCCGTGGCGGCGACGGCGCCAACGGCGAGGATGGCGAGACGGTTACGAAGCGTTCGCAGCATGGGGGATCTCCTCAGAGAAGATGCAGGTCCCGTTCGAAAGAGGTGCCGAGCGGTGCTGACTGGGGCCCTGCGGTGGAGGGGGCTTACCTCGTGACAGACGAGGCTTCCTGCCGTGCTCTGGACTGTCGACGGGGGACCCGGCGTTTCACGGCTGCACGAGAAGGGCTCGGTTCCGGGGTGCCGAACCCCGTCTGCATGCGTCGACTGCTCGTTCTCGTGCTCTCTCTCGTACTCGTCTCCACGCGCTGCGCCGCGTGCGCTCCCGCTGCGGGCGGCGCATCGACGGCGCCCCGCGGCACCGCCACGCTCGAGGCGAAGGTGCGGGCGCGGCTCGCGGCCTCGCGAGGAAGGCTGGTGGCGGGTATCGCCATCGTGCACGTCGAGGGGGGAGAACGGCTCTTCATCGATGCCGAGCGCCCCTATCCGCTGGCCAGTGTCTTCAAGCTCCCGGTTCTCGTCGAGGTGGGACGCAGGCTGCAGGCGGGCACGATGAAGCTCGACGACCTGCTCACGGTGCGCGAGGAGATGA
>RGZZ01000873.1 GCA_010028905.1 Pseudomonadota bacterium
CTCGATCACGTCGACGCGGGTTCCCACCTGCTCGGTCGCCTCGGTGTGCAGGGTGCGCGTGTCGGCCGAATCGATGCGCAGCCTTTGCTTTCCCACGCGCACCTCGACGGCACGCGGGTTGAGCGAGAGCGCCGCGTTGAGGCCGATGGCGAGATGCCGCCAGTCCAGCGTCTCGTTGCGCTCCTGCGAGAGGAAGATGCCCGCAAACGGGTCTTCGAGGAACGCGTCGGAGACCCGCCAGCCCGGCGCGCTCACCGACACGCCCTGGGCGTCGGCCGTCACGTCGATGCGCGAGGCGCCTCCGACCACGGCGGCACGGATGATCTCGAGCACGTACTCGTGGGCGTCGACCAGGGCATATTCGCGCATCTTCGCCTGCGCCTTGCGCCCATCGAGGGTGAAGAAGCCTTCTGAGTCAACGGTGCCGGCCTTGCGAAGGTGCTCGAGCAGTCGATCAGCGCGCGCCATGGTCGCCCTCCAGTGCGTGTTGCAGCAGGCGCGCGTTCATCTCGGGATGGAGACCGTCGGCCAGGCACACCAGCTTGGCCAGCAGGAACCCGGCCGTGCGGGTGTCGACCTCTGCCAGGCGCTTGAGCCGGAGAATGATCGGGTGGTCGAGGTTGATCACGAGGTGATGCAGACCCAGGCCGGTAAGCTTGCGCACGGTGCGCTCGGCCCAGGTCGGGGGGGGCGCGTCTTCGTCGAGCACGGGCTGCAGCTTTGGAACCGTGAGGGGATGGGGCTTTGGCTGCAGCACGTAAGGGTGCGACGCCAGGGGTGAGCCCGGGTAGCTGAAGTGGCCAAAGCTGCACGATGCCACGTCGACCCCGCTCCCGGTGAGCAGCGCGAGTGCGGTGGTGCCCAGCGCCTCGAGCGGAGGGGGCAGGGCGTCGGTGGCCACGGGCTGCAGCGCCGCGATCTGGTTTGTGGGCCGCACATTGAAGCGGTGAAGGGTCACGAGGTCTCTTGCCATGGCGCTCACAGACTCGATGGCCAGGGTCGATATCCCTTCGCCGGTCAGGGCCTGCGACACGGGAGAGGGGTGGGTCTCCGCCAGCAGCACCCGATTCTTGTCGAGGCTCAGCAGCTCTACCGCTGACACGGGCCAGCCGGGCTCTTGCTTGAACGATTCGGAGAATCCGATGGACTTGAGCAGGCGTGATGTGCGACGGGCGATCTCCTCGAGATCGGCCAGGCTGG
>RGZZ01000874.1 GCA_010028905.1 Pseudomonadota bacterium
CCGCCTCTGCACCCGCACGGACCGCAATCTCTCGCGCCGCCACGACACCGAGGCCGAACGCCACACGCGGCATCGCGCGCGCCAGCGGTTCGGCAGCGCGCGCTGACGAGGCCGCGCCATCTCGCTCCAGGGCGCGCAGCGCCTCCACCATCTCGGCGCCTGGCAGCTCGAGGGCGTGCGGCAGCCCCGTCACGGGGGGAGAGAACGCCTCTCCCTTGCGCAGCTGGTGGCGCATCTCACCCAAGACGCGGTCGCTGGGGTCGAGGAGAACGAGCTGGCGCCGATTCGGAATCAGCGTGACCACCAGCGCCCCCGCCTCACGCTCCGGATGGGGAAGCAGATCGATGCGCACCAGCCGTTCGAGACCCAGCGTGCGTATCGTGGCGATGCGAGCGCCCTCGAGATGCTTGCGCAGGAGCATGCAGAAGCTGTTCGGCGTGTCCGCCGTGCCGTACTCGCGCTCAGCCAGATGGATGCGCGGCGCTGACGAGCCCAGGCAGATGAGGAAGCGCGCCTCCGGCCCGGTGAAGTCAGCGCCATCTTGCGAGGTTCGAGGGCGAAAGACCGTGAACGCGAGCAGGTCGGGCGCGAGCTGCTGTATGCGCCGGATCTTTCCGCCCGCGAGTCGCGCATTCATCTCGATGACGGTGACGTGCAGGGCAATGGCGTCGAAGCGAACCCTCAAGATCGGCCTCCTTCCTCGCAGAGATGAAGGGGAGAAAACCCCGGCTTCACACGGCTGTCGTCCGGACGAAGTCGTTCACATCCCGGCAACATCGTTTGCAATCTTGTTACATCGAGCGGATTCCCACGCACGGGGAGGGTGATAATATAAGAGTGTCCCTGGCGGTGACGGGCTCGCGCAAGTGATTGTGCGAGTCAGACACTCAGGGCACGTACATCGAGATCCATCCAAGTATGGCTTGGAACCATCCCCTCTTCTGGCACGGTCGAAAGGCCGTGCCACAGCATTTCCGTGGCTTTTTGCAGGACAGGGAGATCGATGGGCGCAACGGGCACGCCATCGACCATCAGGCGGGCACGCGCCCGTCTACGGTCTCGACCTGCAGCCCCTCGTGTCGCAGGCGACAGGGCAGGTGGCGCGCCCCCGCACCCTCGAGGGCGGCAACCACGGCCTCGCGACGCGACGGCGGTGCCAGCGTGATCATGCATCCGCCTCCCCCGGCGCCGCAGATCTTG
>RGZZ01000875.1 GCA_010028905.1 Pseudomonadota bacterium
GGGCAGGTCAAGGCGCGCGTCAAAGCCCGATGAGTTGGCCTCGTGGCCAAGGTCTCGGTCCACCCCGTACCCCCACCGCTGCGTTCACGGGGGCGCCGGACATAAACGTCCCCGCTGGGGGATACGCACAAGGTGGCAATGGGTCGCGGTCAGATGCCGAATCTCTTCAGCTTCGCGCCGCGGGGCTAGGTGACAGAAAGGATTAGTTAAGTGCGGTCAAGGCATGCAGATCTACAGCGGAGCGATGACCGCCGGCAAACGCCCCCGTTCGCGCCGGGCACCGTCAAGCAGTGGGGGTAGTTGGAGCATTGACTACCCCCCCCCCGCGGGTCAATGCCTCCTTGCGGAGATTGGGGCAAGCACTTTGTTAAACGCTCGATAAATGAGGCATCTGGCCATGCAGACGATGGCGTTTAGCAAACTGTCAAACGCGAGCGTGCAGCCGCCCGTCACGCAGCTCCCACACGCGGTCGGCATGCTGCTGCGCCGAGGCAAGGTCGTGCGAGACGAACACCACGGTCGCAGGAAGAGAGCGCAGCAGCGCGTGCAGCTCCAGCCGTGCCTGCTGGTCCAGCGCGGCATCGGGCTCGTCCAGGATCAGCAGCTGCGGTTTCATGGCCAGGGCCTGGGCCAGGCGTACCCGCGCCAACTCCCCGCCGGAGACCACATCAACACTGCGGCAGGCGTGGTGCGCGACTGAGCATGCGGCCAGCGCCTGCATGGCCAGTTCCCGCACCTCATCCGGTCTCGACGTGGTGTGGACGCCGAAGGAGACGAACTCAATGCGGGGATGGGGTCGCCGAAGACAGACGCCCGGACACGCGCCTGCTCCCGCGCGCTGAGGGCACGCGCGTTGGCGCCGAACCACCACAGACCGGCAACCCCGGCGACCTCGTCACCGGCGAGCGCGCGCAGCAGCGTGGTCTTGCCGCTTCCGTTGCTGCCCACCACCGCGTGGACCTGCCCGGCTTCGAAGGACACATCCACGTCCTTCAGCACGACCGCTGACCCGGCGCGCAGCTCGGCCGCCACAAGCCGGACGCAGTCGCCCGCGCCGAGAAGCTCAGCCACGGCTTCCTCGCAGAGTCACCCTCATCAGCACCGGCGCCCCCGTGAACGCAGCGGTGGGGGTACGGGGTGGACCGAGACCTTGGCCACGAGGCCAACTCATCGGGCTTTGACGCGCGCCTTGACCTGCCC
>RGZZ01000876.1 GCA_010028905.1 Pseudomonadota bacterium
GCCCGCTGCGGCAGACGTCGTCGACGTCGCCTTCGACGTCGTCGTCGACAAGGTGAACACGATCCTGCACGGCACCACGCTCGCGCACCCGACGAGCGCAGCGCGCACGTTCCTCAGCTACTGCGTCGGGTTCCTCACCCGCTACGCGCTGTTCTGCGGCGGCGCGTTCTATTTTTTCCATCGGCTGCGCTGGCTGCGTCGCTTCAAGATCCAACAGGACGAACCATCGGCGCGCATGGTGCGTCACGAGATCGTGTGGTCGGCGAGCAACACGCTCTGCACCGGCCTGTTCTCGGTGCTGCTCGCCTGGCTCGTCACCACGGGCCGCACGGCGATGTACGCCGACGTCGACGAACGCGGCTGGCTGTGGTTCTTCGTCAGCATCCCCCTCGGCACGCTCGGCTTCGACACCTGGTTTTATTGGCAGCACCGCGCGCTCCACACGCCGTGGCTCTTTCGGCACGTGCACAGCGTGCACCACCGCCCGACGAACCCGACGGCGTTCGCAGGCTTTGCCCACCACCCCGTCGAGACCTTCGCCGAAGACCTCTACTTCCTGCTCTTCGTCGTCTTCGTTCCCGTGCATCCGATGGCGATGGGCCTCGTCGGCCTGCACGCCTTCACGCTCGCCATCCTTGGCCACATGGGCTTCGAATTCTTTCCGCGAGGCTTCACGACGCACGCGCTGCTTGGCCTGCACAACACCGCGACCCACCACAACATGCATCACTCGCACGTCGGCGGAAATTACAGTCTCTATTTCAATGCCTGGGACCGCCTGATGGGGACGAACCACCCCGACTACCACCGCGCCTTCGAGGCGACGAAGGCGCGACAATCGCAGGCATTCCTCGACGACGTTTCGGCGCGCGTTGGCCTCAGCGCCGCCGCGCCTGCGGCACCCCGCGACACCCGAGCCACGTGATCTTGTTGACCGGCTTTTGTGCCTCGGGATGATTGACCGAGAAGTGATAGACATCGGGCGAAAGCTCGATGCGTTTTTCGACGACGACGTCGAGCGGCAGCCGCAGCGGGCGTGACGACAGGATGCACACCGGCTCGTTGCCGCGGGCCTGCAAGAACGCCCCGAACGCATCGCTGCTTTTGTGCAGCATCGACACGAAGACCGTCAGATCGCGCGCGCCGACGTCGTGGCCGAGGGCGTAGACGTCGCCAAACAACGCCATGTGGTCGACGAA
>RGZZ01000877.1 GCA_010028905.1 Pseudomonadota bacterium
CGGCGAGCCGTTTGGGTACGTCAGTCCGGTATCGCAAGGGCGATGGGCGTGGGCCTGTGGACTTCCTGTCGCTCAAGAGTTTCGACTTGCTTTGTCAGAAGTCGAAGCCCTTGTCGCCGCGCTGGAGACTGCACCATGAGCGCGTTCACAGAGGTCGAACGGGGCACCCTCCCTACGGGAGAGGCGTTCCGCATCGTCCGGCGCTGGGACGGCTGGACGAGAGCATTCGTGATGATCAACGGCGAGGAGAAGCGGCGCAGCATGCGCTGGCTGAAAGAACGCAACAACAAGGAGAAGCCATGAAGATGAAGAAGTTTCACATCACGTTCGAGCGCTCGATGGACGTCACCGTCATCGCTCCTGAAGACGCGACAGTTGAGGAGATCACCGAGATCGCGGAGCAGCTCGCAGGTGACGACTACGAGATGAACCAGTGGGGCGCAGACCCATGGGAAGCGTACGTGGGCCGGGCCGAGGAGATCGAAGTGGAAGACAAGGACAGGACTCTCGAGCCGCACACGAACACGTACGGGTACACGAGGGGGATTCTCCCGAAGGACAGCCCGCTTCAGACAATCGACCTGGCGCTCTCGGACGAGAGGGTCGATCTGGTCAACATCTACGATGCGACCTGGTGCCTCGCGGAGGCGAAGGCTCCCGAAGGGGGAGAGTCATGATCGCCACCCAGCTAAGGCTCGCGAAGGTGCTGGAGGTCGTTCTGGCCGCCGGTCTGGTGACGGGGGTCGTGCTGACCCTGATAGAGCCGCAAGGAGAAGCCATGATTCTGATCATCCTGCTGGCCTGCAGCGTCCTGAACTACAACGCCGAGGCGAGAGTCACTTCCGTCGCCACGGGAGGGGGCGAAGGCGAGTTCTACGTCGCCTCCGACCTCTACTGTGGGCCGCTCCTGTTCCCGAAGATCCGACGCAGAGTGTGGGCCCCCGTCTCGACGGAGATCACACACTGCGAGACGCACGAGGGGAAGAAGGGGCGGCCTGTCGTGGAGTGCGACAACGTCGCGGACACGGAGTCGATGGGGTGGGCGGTGACGGAACTCGACCGCTTCAGCCTCACGGGCAGTCGCGTGGTGTGCGACTACCTCGTGCTGTTCGGGCCGGGCGGTGAGAACTCGGGATGGACGCCCACCTGAGCCCACGAAGGAGGGGGAGGCAGCTTCCTGGCCTTCGCACGGGCGTGCG
>RGZZ01000878.1 GCA_010028905.1 Pseudomonadota bacterium
GAGCAGGCTGTTCAGCCGAGTCTCGAGGGTCTGCAGCGTCTGTTCGGCGATGCCCTGCCGCGTGCCAAGTGGGAGTGCCGCGAGGGCCTTCTCGATGCCCAGCCGCTCGGTCTCGAGGAAGGCGCGAACGCGCACGCGGTTCCACCCTGGCCCTTCGGCCGCCACGAGGGCGTTGAAGCGACCCTTGCGCACATCGTCGTCGACGTCAGAGACGGCGTCGAGCACGTAGATGAAGCGCCCGAGCGCCTCACCCAGCTGTTGCAGCACCGCGGTGTGCTCGAGGCGCTTCGTGAGCGTGGCGACAAACGCGAAGATGGTGCCCAGCAGCTCGGCGCTCGGGGCAGCGAGATCGTGAAGGGTCGGCTGGGAGAGGGCCTCGGCGGCGTGCTGTCGGGTCGGCAGCTCGGCGAGCAGCGCGACATCGAAGCCGGCATTGCCCAGCACCGTGTGAGCCCGCTCGGTGCGCTTCGAGAGCAGCGACGCCCCCACGCGCGCTTTCACGCTGCCCTCGTCGGCCACGTCGTCACGCAGCTTGGCGTCGACAAGGGCGATGTTCAGCGCGGCCAGCACGGGGCGCACGGCAGCGCTCACGGGCTGCACCATCACGCGGCGGAAGGGCACGACGGTGCAGGGGGCCGAGACAGGGGGCTTCGATCCGTCGTCGTCGAGCGCCGAGAGCACCACCTGCAGAAACGTCTGGTCGTAGTTCGTGAGAAGGGTTGACGCGGTGCCGCTGAAGTCTGCCATTCCGTGGCACGCGGCGCAGAAGTGGGCGCGGTACAGCTGCTGGTCGGCTGCCGCGAAGCCCTTCTTGCGCAGGCGCAGGAACCCGAACATGGGAGTGCGCCTTCCTCACGTGGTCGTCGTGGCAAAGGGCTGCCACGCATCTACTCATTGTCGCTTGGCGTCGTGCGTTCCTGCGGGGCCCGGGGAACGATGGGGACGCAGGGCGCGCGGGCATTGTCCCCCTCGGCAACGTGGTGGACACGGTGATGTCTCCCTCGGTACCGCGGTGGCCTGGAGAACGACGCACTTCCCTCAGCGCCGAGGAGTTCGCTTCATCAAGACGAACACATGTTTCGACCAGCCTCCCGCGCGGAAGGAG
Organism: Pseudomonadota bacterium; assembly: GCA_010028905.1. Classification (NCBI taxonomy): domain Bacteria; kingdom Pseudomonadati; phylum Pseudomonadota; species Pseudomonadota bacterium. Next base: position 1,106 of record RGZZ01000878.1, read on the forward strand.
TCCTTCATGAGACGCAGATTCACCATCTTGACCTTCGTCCTGGCGCTCTTCGCAGCGCCCCTCGCCCACGCGGCGCCGGCGCCCCGCCCGGTGC
>RGZZ01000879.1 GCA_010028905.1 Pseudomonadota bacterium
GTGTACGCCACCGATCTGTTCGAGCACGACACCGCAGCGTCACTGGTCCGTCACTACCGCCATCTCCTGGAGCAGATCACCGAGAACGCAACGCTCCCGATAGCCAGGCTGCGCCTCACAACCGATGCCGACATCGCCACCCTTCACCAACTGGGGAACATCCCGCTGACCGCCAAAGCCCCCCCCCTGTCGAACGTTGTAGAGGCTTTCGAAGACCAGGCCGCGCTACACCCCCACGCGGTCGCACTGGTCTTCGAAGACCGCACCCTCACCTACGGAGCGCTCAACACGCGCGCAAACCGACTCGCGCACCACCTCGTCACGCTCGGTGTGCAACCAGAGGACCGCGTCGCCATCGTCATGGACCGCAGCCTCGAGCTGCTCGTCGCCATCGTCGCCACCCTCAAGGCCGGAGCCGCCTACGTTCCCCTCGACCCCAGCTGGCCAGAGGCACGTCTTGCCCTCACGCTGAACGACAGCGAAGCGGCCGTCGTGCTCACCCAGCAAGCGCATCAAGAACGAACCCGCGGTGCGACCCGAGACGAAGTTCCCGTGGTCGCGCTGGACGCCTCATCCACCCACGAGACCGTTGCACGCATGGGCAGCGCGACCCCCGTCGTCAACGGGCGCTCCGCACACAGCCTTGCCTACATCATCTACACATCCGGCTCGACTGGAACCCCGAAGGGCGCGGGCATCGAGCACCACAGCATCGTCAACAGACTCGTGTGGATGCAGCGCTACCTCGGCTTCAACAGCAGAAACCGCGTTCTGCAGAAGACCCCCATCACATTTGATGTCTCGGTCTGGGAGCTGCTGCTGCCCCTGCGCGAAGGAGCCGCCCTCGTCATCGCCACGCCCGATGCACACCGTGACCCCGTCCTCATCTACAACATCATGCACGAGCAGCAGATCACTACCGTGCACTTCGTGCCCCCCATGCTAGAGCACTTCATCGCAGCCCTCCCTCGAGCGGACTCTCGTCTCCTCCCCAGCCTCGAAGACGTCGTCTGCAGCGGACAGGAACTGCCCCTCAGAACCTCACGCACCGCCGCTGACCGACTCCCCCACATCGTGCTGCACAACCTCTACGGCCCCACCGAAGCCGCTGTTGACGTAACGGCCTACACATTCAGCCCCGATCGAAAGCGCAACTCTGTTCCCATCGGCGTGCCCGTCGACAACACAATGGCGTA
>RGZZ01000880.1 GCA_010028905.1 Pseudomonadota bacterium
AGAAGCCGCCGTTCTCGTCGTAGGTGATGACGATGAGGGTGCTCGGCCCATCGGCACTCTGCTGGATGCGGTTCACGAGGTCGACGGCCCGCTGCTCGGATTCGGCCGGGATCGAGCCGCCCGGGTGCTCGTTGTGCGGCTCGTCGAACTTGACGAAGCTCACCGAGCGCAGCGGTCGTCCCGCGTCGAGGTCTTCGGTCAGTCGATTCAGGTCGCGCAGGTGCTGCTGGCCTGGCGCCGACTTCGGATCATAGCGCTTGAAGAAGGCGAACGGCTGGTGGTGAACCTGAAAGCCTGTCGGGTTCTGGCCGGCCAGCTGGGCGTCCCAGTCTTCGGAGTACCAGGCCCAGCTGATCCCGGCGTCGTCGAGCCGGGTGCCGATGGTGTCGTACAGCTGCGGCGTCACGAGACGGCTCTGCCGCACGCCCCGCTGCGGAAGCTGCACCGACGCACTGGTGTTCACCACGTAGCCATCGGGGGTCACCGAGGCGCCGAAGTTGTCGATCAGCAGCCCGTTGCCATCGAGAACGGCCACGTTCGCCGCATCGGTGGGCGGGTCGGTGGAAAGCGGTTGAAACACCGGCGTGCGCGCCGCGATGAGCCATTGATGGTTGAGAAACGAGCCGCCGAACGCCGAGTGGAAGAAGGCGTCGCACAAGGTGTATCTAGCGGCCAGTCGTCCCAGCGGCAGCGTGCGGCCGTCGTAGGTTCCGAACACGACGCCATCGGCCAGCGGTTTTCTCGGGACGCTTGTCGTCACCGACCCGTACGTGACGAAGCGGTCCATCTTGCCCCCGTTGATCTCGGCTTGCTCCTGGTAGAACTGGTGCGTGACATCGAGGTCGGATTCGCTGTCGACGGGTGCGACGATGCTCAGATCGAAGGGCGCGACGGGCATTCCGGCGGGGATGCCGGAGTTGCCCGAGGGCAGGGTTGCGTAGGGCACCCCCGCGAGGTCGACCTGCTTGAATGTCGTGGCGTTCGCCAGGCCGTTGGCGCCCGGAAACGACCCGTACAGGCTGTCGAAGCTGCGGTTCTCCATGTAGATGACCACGATGTGGTCGACCTTGCCCGCATAGCGCGAGGGCGCTGGCGCCGAGGGGAGGACCGGACTTCCTCCCTGGGCCGTGGCGCCACCACCTCCGCCGCAGCCGTTCAGCGCGAGGGTGAGCGCGGCGAGCGCGAGCA
>RGZZ01000881.1 GCA_010028905.1 Pseudomonadota bacterium
CCCATGCCGCCGACCTGACGTGGAGCCCGCGCGAACCTCAGCCGACGACCTTGCTCAATCTCTTGATGAAGCTGGCCGCCATCATGTTGCGCCCATTCGACGGCAACCCGATCTACTGGGCCTACCGCGCCGGTTTCACGCGCCTTCACAGCACCCGCGACGCCCTGCTCGGAAACATCGGTGGCACGGTCCTGCCCATCAGCGCCCTCTTGCTCGCGACCGTAGTGGATATCGTAAGTGGCTTTCCCCCGCCCCCTGAAACCGGGGGCATCCTTGCGCTCATTCTGTTTCTCCTCTTACCGGCCGCGGGCATCAGCATGCTCGAAGGGATCGCCTACGGCCGGGCTGTCATCGCCTGCGAGCGCAACCGCTCCACCTGGACGCTGCTGGTGGTAAGCGGCATCCGTCCGCGCACCCTGCTGACCGGCAAGTTCGTATCCGCCTTCTACGCCTCGTCCATCAAGTGGACCATCATGCTGCCCTTGTGGCTCTTGCTGGCCCTGTACCATCCGCTCGTCCTGTCGCTGGCGCTGCTGCAGCCCCTCGCCCTCGGCGTGGGCATCATGACCGGCCTGTACGAGGTCTGCTCGCGAACAGAGAAATTCGTGTTTACGGCGTCGGTGCTCACCATCATCACGGTCTGCGCCCAGAGTGGGATTCTGTCGGGGGTAGACACGCTCGACCCCTTCCACTTGATCGAGAACCTTCTGGGCCGTGACCCCGCCAAGGGAATCGCCGGCATGGGCGTCGTCTCAGCCACAGCCGTGCTCGTCATCTCGGTGATGTGGGCGCAGACCGAGCGTGCCTTCCAGCGCATGCTCACCGAAGTCGACAAGACCCTCGCCTGACCGACAGACAGCCCTGCCATTGTCGGCCCGAAAGACTACGGCCGCTCTGCGCTCAGCGATTGGCGAGAATCCACAAGGTGGCGCAGGCCAGGCGGGCCATGCGCTCGATCTGGCGGGCGTCGAGACGCTCCGAACGATCGCCCGGCTTGTGATAGTCCGGGAAGTAGCTGCCGAAGAAGCGCACGAAGGGCACGCCCTGCAGGGCGAACGAGCGATAGTCGCTGCCCCCGTGGCGCCCCGATGTGCGGTCGACATGCAGGTTCAGCCCCGTGGCGGATGATGCACTGGCGAGCACGGGGACGAGTGTGCCCGCGGCCCAGTCGGC
>RGZZ01000882.1 GCA_010028905.1 Pseudomonadota bacterium
GCCTACGCGACGTGGGCCGGGCTTCGGTTGCCCACCGAGGCCGAGTGGGAGCACGCAGCGCGCGGGCCCGAGGGGCTGAGATACCCGTGGGGCAACGACTTCGACCCGTCGCGGTGTCGCAGCAGCGTCGGGGGCGACGCGGGCTCGGCGGAGCGGCCCGTGCCCGTGGGCTCCTTTCCCCAGGGGGCTTCGCCCTTTGGCTGCCTCGATCTCGCGGGCAACGTGGCCGAGTGGTGCTCGTCGCTGCACGCGCCCTATCCCTATCGCGCCGACGACGGTCGCGAGCGCCTCGACACCCGGGGCGGTGATCAGCGCGTGCTGCGCGGCGGATCGTGGTTCAACGACGTGCCGGACTGGTTCTGCGGCTTCGCCCGCGGGCGGGGCAACCCCAGTGTCATCTACCGCGACAGGGGCTTCCGCTGCGCGAAGAGCGCCCCTGCGAGCGCGGCGCACGGCTGAGTCGCGACAGAGAGAGCAGCGCCGACGTACTGTCCGGACTGCGGGCTCCAGAATCGCGATGCGGCGAAGTTCTGCACGGGATGCGGAAGCACGCTGCGGGTCGTGGCCGTGGGCACGGTGCTCGGCGGGCGCGCCGAGCTGGTGGCACGCTTCAAGCGCGAGGCCCAGCTGCTGCGGGGGCTCACCCATGCAGGGCTGCCCCGGGTGCAAGACTTCTTCGGCGAGGGCGGCCTGCACTTTCTGGTGCAAGACTACATCGCAGGCGAGAACTTCCAGACCCTTCTCGCCCGTGCGGGTAGCGCCGGTCTCGACGAGGCCACGGTGCGGGCCATGGCCCTCGAGACCCTCGACATCCTCGAATACCTGCACGCCCAGACCCCTCCCGTGATTCACCGCGATGTGAAACCGGCGAATCTCATGAAGCAGAATGCTACGGGTCGGGTGGTGCTCGTCGACTTCGGCATCGCCCGCGGAGCGCAGGCCTCGACGGCCACCGCCATCGGCACCGCCGAGTACTGCGCCCCGGAGCAGTACGCGGGAAAGGCCGAGCTGGGGTCTGATCTGTACGCTCTCGGTGCGACGATGCATCATCTGTTGACGGGTGCCGTGCCCATGCCGTTCCAGTTTCCCGAGATCGCCAATGTGTCGCCGGAGATGCGCGATGTCTTGGCGAAGGCCACGGCGCTCAATGTGCGCGATCGGTTCAAGACGGC
>RGZZ01000883.1 GCA_010028905.1 Pseudomonadota bacterium
GAGCCGCCGTCGGGCGCCCCCCGTCCGCGCGCCGCCGTCTCGGGTTCGACGGCCAGATCGGGCTCGTCGTCGTCTTCGTCGCTGTCTTCGACCACCGACTCCCAGCTGTCGAGCATCTTCTGGGCCGTGATCTCACCCGCGCGGATGGAGCTGCCCACCCGCCGCAGCAGCAGCGTCTTGAGGAAGCCGGCGCCCTTCACGCGCCCGCCCAGCGTGCGACAGAACTCCTCGGCGGTCGCGTAGGCTTCTTGCAGGTACAGTGGCAGCGTGAGGGCCGAGGCGTCGTCCTCCCCCAGCAGCTCGACCCGCACGGGCCGCAGGTACGGCTCATGGGTCTCCGGATCGATGGTGCTCTCGAGGTACTCGCGGGTGCGGCGCACGATGTGGCGCAGAAACGGGTTGTGCATGCGGCCGTACTCGCCGGCCAGCTGGCGCAGCGCCTGCTGCTCGGGCTTGCGCAGGCTCGCGTAGGCTTCGGGCATCGCCACCCAGGCATCGCTCTTCATGTCGAGGGTGCGCCGAACGTCACCGAACGCCTTCCCCTCGGAGGATGGAGGCAGCGGGTTTCGCACGTACTCCCACAGCCCGGTCGAGTCGCTCGGCACCTCCGTGCGCCCGAGGGTGAGCGCGAGCGCCTCTTCGACCTGTCGCCAGCGGCTGAACATGTTGCCGAGCACGCCCTCATGCCCCGTGGCCAGCATCGACAAAAGGTCGAACGCCTCCACCGGCAGCAGCTGCACGGGGGTGGCGGTGGCCAGCAGCAGGCTCTTGGTGCGCGCACCGACCTCGTACACGAACTTCATGAGGTTGTTGGGATCGGGCCGCTCGTGCTGGCGGTTGGGGGCGAGATTGCGGCGGCGAGCGCGGTGGGCCTCGTCGACCACCACGCACTCGTAGCGCATCGAGAGCAGGTGCTCGACCACAGGCGAGCGCGAGGTGATGAGCCCCTGCGATACTAGCCCCACCCTTCGCGGGCAGCGCGCCACGCTCTCTGGACCCCGTGCGGGGTGCAGGTGGCCGTGCTCGTCAATCCACCCCTGAGGCGTCCATCGCGCGGAAGGGAGCCGCAGCAGCGACCACATCTCGTCCTGCCACTGCGCCAGCAGGGTCTTGGGCGGCACCACGAGCACGGGGCCGTCGCCCTGCAGGGCCATGAGCATGGCGGCGAGGG
>RGZZ01000884.1 GCA_010028905.1 Pseudomonadota bacterium
GCCCATTCACATCACGCCAGACATCGCCACCCTTCCCCAGAACGAAGAATGCGTCCGTCACCTGCTGGTACGCGTGACCGCTCCGCTGGCCGAGAGCGCTAACGAGCGTCCCGCGGCCAACCTGGCCCTCGTGCTCGATCGCTCCGGCTCGATGGACGGGCCCAAGATGCGCAGCGTCATCACCGCCGCAAAGAGCGCCATCTCGCGCCTCACCGAGCGCGATCGCTTCAGCGTGGTGACCTACGACGATCACATCGAGGTGCTCGTGCCCTCGACCCACGCCACGCCGCAGGCTCGCGCGAACGCCTGCCAGCGCATCGACACCATCCGCGCCGGCGGCAGCACCGATCTGTCGACGGGCTGGCTCACCGGCTGCCAGCAGGTGGCCGACCATCTCGACAAGCGAGACGTGGGGCGCGTTCTGCTGCTCACCGACGGCCTCGCCAACCGGGGCATCATGGACATCGAGGCCCTGCGCACCCACGCGGCCGAGCTGCGCGCCCGCGGCGTGACCACCTCGACCTTCGGCGTCGGCGCCGACTTCAACGAGGTGCTGCTGCGGCAGATGGCCGACGCCGGCGGCGGGAACTTCTACTTCATCGAGACCGCCCGCCAGATCGAGGACTACATCACCTCAGAGACCGGCGAGGCCCTCGAGATCACCGCCCGCGACGCCACCCTCGTGGTGCGCGTCCCCCGTGGGGTGAAGCTGCGCAGCCTCAGCAGACATACGGTCACACCCGCAAAGCAGGCGGTGCACCTCGACCTGGGCAACCTCGTGTCCGAGCAAGAGGTGGTGCTCGTGCTCGAGGCGCGCATCTCCGCTCGAGACCCCCGCTGCAGCCTGCTCATGCGCATGACCGACACCGACGGGCACATGGCCGACGATACCGCCCAGGTCGACCTCGAGCGCTCGAACACCCCCGCGGGGCACCCCGATGCAACGGTGGTCAATGCGTTCATCACCCTCATCGCCGACAATGCCCGCATCGAGGCCCTCGAGGCCATGCAGCATCACGATGTTGCGGGGGCGCGCGCACGGCTGCACGCGGCGATAGAGACCATCACGCCCTATGCGTCTCAGGTGGCTGAAGCCCGAAGCCTCATCGACGCGCTCACCCACGAGATGCACCGTCTCGAGCACTACTCGGCTCTCGATCGCAAGAAGAT
>RGZZ01000885.1 GCA_010028905.1 Pseudomonadota bacterium
ACCTTCGACGTTGCGGCGATCTCGTGAATCCGGTCGCTGATGCGCTTGCCCTTCTGGGCGTCTTGCATCTCGGAGGTGTCAACGCCCGCGAAGGCGCAGGATCCCAACGTCTTCGAGATGGGGATCAGTGTGATATCTGGGGTGTACAACAACGCACGCGATTATCTCGGCAGCGTCGATCTGTCGATTCGCGAGCAGCTTGGGCACAAGAATTCCATCGCGGGCGTTGACACCTCCGAGATGCAAGACGCCCAGAAGGGCAAGCGCATCAGCGACCGGATTCACGAGATCGCCGCAACGTCGAAGGTCGTCAACAACGCCGACGTGCGCGTCGTCGACGAGAAGCACTGGAAGGACTTCCTCAAGAGCCGCAACGTCAGCGCCGAGGAAGCAAGGCACCTGGCGCTCTACGATGGTCGCACGCACTCGGTCTATGTGAGCAGCAGCTTCGACAAGCTCAACTCAAAGCAGCAGCACGAGGTCATCACCGAGGAGATCCGTCACGCGGAGCAGACCAAGAACCTTCGCTCTTTTGGGGCGAACGGAACGCGCCTGGCCTACATGGCCGAGAAGAGCAGCGCCTACCGCGCTGCCATGAAGAACCCTGAAGGCGTGAAGAAGGCCCTCACCGAGAGCTATCGCCAGAACGGCTACAAGCCGGAAGAAGCCGCTGACAAGGCCAGCCACGCCCTCGAGAACTGGGCCGAGCTCGACGCCGCGTCTCACATTCTCTGGAACGGTCACCCCTCGATGTCGCAGGCCACCCGCGACAGCCTCCGCCAATCTCTGAAGGCCGCCTGCCCCGAGCTGGCGGCATCTATGGAGCGCGAGACCTCGGGTCGGTCGCTCGCAACGAACAAGGCGCTCATGGAGAGGCTGCAGGATCCTGCGGCGCGTGACACGTTTGCCAAGAAGCTCGGTCTGAACGAGAAGCAGAAGAAGGATCTCGATCGCGCGTTGAAGATGCCGTTTCCCGGGCTCGAGGTCGGTCAGATCCTGAGCGGTCTGTATGGAATGCACGGTCAGGTGCGTGCCTCTGGAAGTTGGAACGCCGGCGTTCTCGCGGAAAGCAAGATCGGGTCGACCCATCAGTCTATCGTTGCGGGTCCCGCTTCGGTCTCTTCGGCGGCCAAGGCGGCCCCTTCACAGGGGGCACCTGCTGCTGCCATT
>RGZZ01000886.1 GCA_010028905.1 Pseudomonadota bacterium
CGGACGATGACCCGCGCGCCCTGCTCGGATGCGGGCGCGGAATCGTAGGGGACCTGGCTGCGCAGGTCGTACCGTCCGACGACGGAGGATGACGAACCCGAAGACGGGCCCGCGCTTTGCTGCGCGCGGCCGCGGCTGATGCTCGGCCCCAGGAATCGCAGAAGGGCCAGCGCCACGACAACCGCCACGCTGTAGAGCTGGAGGCGACGCCCCGGCGCCACTGTCTTGAGAAGCCCTTTCGCTGGCACCGGGCTTCCCGCCACGGGGGTGAGCTTGGGTCTCTGGGAGGTGTTCTGCCGCTGCGCGGCGGCGTTGCGACGGCCCACGGTCTTGCTCCTCCTCGAAGTGATTGCCATGCCGGGGGGCGAAATTCGGGCACAGTATAGCACCCGCGTCTGCGGCGCACAAGTAGGCAGATGCTCGATTCTGCGGTGATGCCCCCCTTCGCGCGCGTCGTCTCAGCGGAGGTAGCGCCGCTTCAAGGTCTCCTCGTCGCGCTGCAGGGCCTCCGCATCGCTCTGCATCTGGCCGGCGCGAGCGCTCATGGCGGTGAGACCGGACATGTCACCGCTGCTGATGCCCTGCTTCAAGGCGCGCAGCGTGCGCGTGCTCTCGGCCGTCAGGGCCATTGCGCGGGTGTGGAACTGGGCACACGGGGCGGGCGGGTGCAGGCCGCGCATCTTTCGCTCTGCCGTCTCGGCGTTGCGGATCATGGCGTCGAGCTGGTGCGTGTCGCCATTGACAGCCCCCTGCAGCATCTCGTTGGCGAGGGCGGTCGGGTCGCCGCCGAGACTTCCGGGGGCGACGTCGTCCACCTGGTGGAAGTACGCCTGGACCTGCGCGCGAAGGGCCGGATCGGGGGAGGCTCCGCCCCCATGTCCGCTGCTCCGCGGGGCATCCGCAGCGCCGTCGTCTGTTGCGCGCACGGACGTGTGCACGGCAGGCGAACGCTCGTTCTCGGAGGGCGGGCCTGAAGGGCGGCGCAGGGATGTCTGCACCCAACAGCGCCGGGGGCCGCACGGCGGCTGGTACACGCCGAGCTTTTGACCTAATCGCGGCAAGTTCTTTGGGCGTGCCTTCAGAAAACTCGTCAACCAGCGCGTCAATCTTTGTGTCCAAATCCGTGTTTGTCAGATCAGGCAACTCAGGCATCCGCTTGGCCAACTCATC
>RGZZ01000887.1 GCA_010028905.1 Pseudomonadota bacterium
TATTTTTTTGAAAGATAGGGTAAGTGGACAGCGCAGACGTCAAGTATACAACGAACGAGCAAGTGTACAAGAAATGGGAAGGGAGGAAGGGATGGAGGGTTCGACCTTGGGTCACAAGTTTACATATGGATGGATGGATGGCACTTCGAATCGTCAAGTATACAAGAAAGGCACGCACGCACAATAAGAACAACAAGTGTACACCTTAATTCCCAGCCTTTCAGACGATCCACACACGCACGTGCCCGGGCACGACGTCGTACCGCTTCGAACACACGCCCACAATCGACTCGATCGTGTGCAAGTACTCCAACAGGTACGGCTCGCCCGATACCATGCTTTGACTGGGAGCATATGTCGGCACAATGTCGACGACCCACACTTGAGAACACGCGCGTCGTAAGTGGCTGAGCAAGTGTGCGTTCGCCTCTGCAGGCAGCTCGTGCATCACCATGCACACGACTGCGGCGTCGTACTCACACGCAACGTCGGCGCCATTGCACACTTCGAAGCGGACGTGCGGGTGTCGCACGAGCGACCGTGCGACGCCGATCATCTCGTGCGAAGTGTCTACACCGACGACGTCGAGCATGTTGGTTCGCGCGAGCTCGTACGTGAGCGTCCCCGCACCGCAGCCCACGTCGACGACGCGTGGTTGTCGTCGTCGTCTTCGTTGACGCGTGTGCACATATGCATCTCTATCGATCGTCATTCGTCGTACCACCTCTTCGGCGACCAGGCGGCGCATGTGTGCCTTGCCGTACGCAAAGTGGTCGATCGCCGCGGTGAACGGCCACGCCGTCCACGCATGCACGAGTCCTCCGAACCCGATGTTGCCCAAGTTATGAATCGATGGGTGGAACGGCGCAGTACGAATGCACCGACGCTCGCCAAGTGCCGAGTACCGCATCGGCGGTGATGGTGGTGGAGGCGGAGTTGATCGCGGAAGTAGCAACGTGCGAACGACGTTCGAGCAGAGCAAGAGAGTGCAGAGAGACGCGAGGCGCAGTGCGCTCAGTAGTGGTGGTCGTGAGGGCGGCATTCTGTCTTGTTTGAATATAGTGCGTACATTTTTTGTCGGACGCGTACTTTGAAGTACTTAAGGGTCTGTTTCGAAAATAATAATGAAGGAGTTAGTTTCTCATGATGACACATGCGACTTCCAGAGC
>RGZZ01000888.1 GCA_010028905.1 Pseudomonadota bacterium
GACTGGAGTGCGACGCTCTGGTGGATGAACTCCTTCTCCACGAGCTCGACGAGCGCCGTGGTGAAGTCCATCATCCCGGCGTCGCGGCCCTTGATGATGTCGAGGAGCTCGCCCTCGCGGCCTTCCAGGATGTACTTCTGGACCGCGGGGGTGTTGATCAGGATCTCGAGCGCCGGGATGCGCGGGATGTGCGCATGCAGCGTGGGCAGGAGCTTCTGGTAGACGATGGCGCGCAGGTTGTACGCAAGCAGCTTGCGGATCTGCTCGCGCTCGTTCACCGGGAACAGGTCGTAGATGCGGCCGAAGGTCTGCCAGGCGCTCGAGGCGTGGATGGTCCCGAACACCAGGTGGCCCGTCTCGGCGGCGCGCACGGCGGCCTCGAAGGTCTCGTAGTCGCGCATCTCGCCCACCAGCGCGATGTCCGGGTTCTCGCGCACCAGCGCGCGGAGGGCGTCGTTGAAGTTGACGCAGTCGATGCCGATCTCGCGCTGGTTGATGGTGGCCTTGTCGTCCTTGAAGATGTACTCGATCGGGTCCTCGATCGTGACGATGTGCACCTTGCGGCGCTCGTTCACGTACTGGAGCATGGCCGCGATGGAGGTGGACTTGCCCGAGCCGGTGACGCCGGCGAAGAGGATCAGTCCCTGCGACTGCAGCGCCACGTCACCGAGGCTCTGCGGCAGGTAGAGGTCCTCGAACTTCTTGATGTTGCTGGTGATGAGTCGGGCCGCGATCGAGGGCTTGCCGCGCGCCATGAACATGTTGACGCGGAAGCGGTTCTTCTCGTCGTAGTCGTACGCGAAGTCCATCGACCCCTTCTTGCTGAAGACCTCCTGCTGGCCGGCGTCGAGGACGTCCTTGGCCACCTGGAACATCATGTCCATGGTGACGACGTCGGTCTCGATGTCCTTGAGCACGCCGCGGTGGCGGATGCGGGGCTTCAGGTCGGCCTTGACGATGAGATCGCTGCCGCCGAACTTGATGATGGCGCTCAGCCAGAGGGTCCATGCCTTCATCCCCTCGCCGGGCTGGGTGCCGCGGACCTCGAGGTTGATGGGGCTGGTGAGGGATTGTTTTCCGTCGTTGCCAGACACGGCTGTAGACCTCCGCAGGGGCGGGCCCGAGGGTTGCATCTGGGAGCGGCGACGGGCAGGCCACGGCGGCCAGCC
>RGZZ01000889.1 GCA_010028905.1 Pseudomonadota bacterium
CGTAGACCGTGAGCGTCTGGAGCGCGCCATTCAGTCAGTGCTCGCCGGATTCAGGCCGACCCGCTCAGAGGCCGACCGCCGCTACCGGCGACTGCTCGTCTCAGCGCACCGGCACAGTCGCCGGGGAGACGACCTCGCAGACCTGCTCAGCGAACCGTGGCAGCGTCAAGCCTCACAACCGTCCCAGTACCGCCCAAACGCCCCTGAGAGCCACCTGGAGGGATTCCGTGGGCTAGGGCTAGGTCAGGCCGCGGACGCACCGCCAGAGCCTTAGAGAGCCGCCTAGCCCGCCCGGTCAGTACCGGAGACTGGGGTCGAGATGCGAAACGCGCACAGACCCATACCCCAGTCCATGGGCATTCTGAGACCGCCGCAGATTGCACGACCAAATGCAACCTGAACCACTGTAAGGACTCTCCCCTCGTGGTCTGGCGATGAGTCTCCCCTCGACTTCCCGGCGTGAGTGAGCGTGAATCAGGGTGCGCGAGGGTGCTCGTCGTGGGTACTCCCCTCGACCTCTGGCGTGGAGTCTCCCCCAGTACTTGCATAGTTGCTTGCAAGTGTGTACGCTTATGCCATGACCAAGCAGACAGACTCCCTCCCTCTCGCTCTCGTCTATGTGCGCGTCAGCACCGGCAGGCAGGTCTCAGAGGGACACTCCCTCGACTCCCAGACCCAGACGCTCACCGCCGCAGCTGAGGCCAAGGGCTACCGCGTCGAGGTCGTCGCAGACGAGGGCAAGTCCGGCAGCAAGGTCAGCAACCGCGCCGGGCTCGTCTCTGCTCTCGACCGTCTCGACCGGGGAGAGGCCGCGGCACTATTCGCCCTCGACCTCGACCGCCTCTCCCGCAGCGTGAGCGACTTCTCCCGAATCCTCGACCGGGCTACCCGCCGTAACTGGGCGGTCGTGGTGCTTGGACTGGGCGCAGTGGACACGACCACGCCGGAGGGCCGTCTGGTCGCCCAGATGCTCGCCGCCGCAGCTGAGTACGAGCGCGCCATGGTCAGCAAGCGCGTCAAGCGTCAGCACGAGTCACGCCGGGCTCGCGGCATCGTCTGGGGAGTGGACGCAGGCAACCGGCCAGAGGTCGCCGCTGACACCCGCGCTGAGATTGTGGCGCGGCACAAGGCGGGAGAGTCCCTGCGGGGTAT
>RGZZ01000890.1 GCA_010028905.1 Pseudomonadota bacterium
ACAGCTTCCAGGCGCTCGGCATCGCCGAACCGCCTACCGACGTTGCGGTGCGTGCCGCCAACAGCAAGACCTGGGAGCAGCTGGCCGACGCATTGAGCCTCGACAAGAACCAGCTCTTCGCCAAAGACCTGGTGCAGCCGTACTGCCGCGGCCTGTCGAATCCGCACGTCACCGACCAGTACAAGAACAAGCTCCAGGGAAAGAGCGGTGAGGTCTCGGTCGTCTGCAAGCTCGGCGCCGATGGGGTCCCGCATCCGGAAATCGTACCCTGTGGCGATTCCGATCTCGACACCGTCGCCATGACCATTGCCAAGAACTCGGTATGGCTGCCCGCGATGCGCTACGGCAAGCCCACCGACTACGAGTTCCGCTTCAAGGTCGTCTTCACCGTCGTCGGGCAGTAGTGCTCGGCCCCTCGCCCCGCGACAGACTCAAGGCGATAGGGCCGCGTCCGCGGGCTGCGCAACCCACACCGTGAGGTCGTTCTCGTCGAGCGACACGCGGGTGTAGACCCGAGAGAACCGCTCCACCGCGCGTCGCGCCTCTGCTGGAGCCCCCAGCAGGACAAGCGCGTCCGGCGGGTCAGTGGCCGCCTCGAAACGGTAGACATCGAGGCGGGTCTCTCCCCTCCAGACAGCGATCTGACGCGCCCGCGGGTTCTGCATGGGGAGCAGCTCGATGGACTGCAGCTCAGGCCAGGCCAGCAGGCGAACGGCGCGCGGCGCGCCGCTCCAGTTCTCCACCGTGGCGATCATGTAGTAGAGATCGTTGCGCACCTCTTCCAAGGCTCCTTCGAGGCCGATCACCGTCACCGTGCGCGACGCGCCGAGGGAACCGCTGACACCACGCGCCACACGCTCGAGATCGGGCACCGTGCGCGCCACCTCGTCGCTCACGAACGCGCCGAGAAATGCGCGTACCGGCTCCGGCGTGTTCGATGGCACCACCAGGGGCTCATTGAAGAGCACGAGTGCGGGGAGCGCAAGACTCGCGACGAACACCGGCCAGGCCACCCATCCCCGGCGGGGCACGGCCCCGACCGCCAGCACACCGAACAGGGCACCCAGCGGCGCCAGGTAGCGATGCGCCGACCCGATTCGCGTCACGGTGAGCCATCCCCCCACGAGCAGCGCGAGCAGCAAGGGGAG
>RGZZ01000891.1 GCA_010028905.1 Pseudomonadota bacterium
CATCCCCTCGATGCCTCATCTGGATGGGCGCTCGGTGTCGTCGTTCATGCGCGACTTCATCGACACGTCGGCGGCGCTGGAAGCCCCGCCCGCGTCCGCGGTGCCTCCGCCGCTCACTACGGCGCTCGCCGCCCTGAACGAAGCCCCTCTTGCGTCGGCAGGGCCTCCCCCGCTCACTGCTACGGCGTCGATGATGAGCGTCAGCTCGATCTCCGACTTCCTCAATTGATGGGAGCTCTCGATCTCCCCCACGGAGCTCTCGATCTCCCCAACGGAGATATCGAGCTCACCAACGGAGATATCAAGCTCACCAATGGAGATGATAAAGGGTCGCGTGGGACTCAGTGCCCCTGCCCCCGGGCGCACTGGCACAGCAGCGTGTGATGGCATCCCTAAATTGGCATCGCTGATCCTGTCGAGAGAGGGCCATGCAAAATGCATGCGAGATGCATGCGAAGTGGCACAGTGGATGCGTGGTCGGCGGTGCAGGTGGAGTGCGCAGGCGCGGAGGTGCAGACGTAGATGACGCGTGACGATCTGATGTGTGCACATGCATGGCACGGGTTGCGGCAGCTCCACTCACCACCTGGCGGCACTCCTGGCGACCCTGGCGCGGGTCCCGTGGTCCCTCCGGTTCAAGGACTACCAGAAGGCCTTCATCAACACCAGCCGCTTCCGCCCCATCCAGCACGTCATGGGCTTCGTGCTCATCCTCGGCTACTGCCTCGAGTACCCCCACCTGAAACGTGCGCACGAGCATCGCGCGACGGCTCCGTCTCCACCCGCGCCGCCGCAGCGTCCCCGCGCGCACCGCGCGCACGCGCGCCGAGTCATTTTCCTGGTCCTCTTGTGTCCCCCATTTCGATCCTGACCCTCTGTGTGCCCATTTCGGTCCTGCTCTTGTCATCGCAGACGAGCAGCACGCACGGAAGAAGAAGGCGGCGCTCGCGGGCGACCACCACTGAGCAGGCGCGACGCGCGTGGCGGGGGGAGGACGGGCCGGCATGGACACACGCGAGCCTGCGTGGGTCTCTATTTCTATTGGAGAGCAGAGGGCGACCACTGAAGCGGCCAGACGAGATGTGATCGCTCGGACCTAATGCCAGACAGGCGCGCGGGGCGCTCGATGAAGCCTTTCACC
>RGZZ01000892.1 GCA_010028905.1 Pseudomonadota bacterium
CGCTGGAACACCATCTCGATCAGCGGATACCACATCCGTGAAGCCGGGAGCACAGCGGTGCAGGAGATCGCGTTCACCATCGCCAATGGGATCGCGTATGTCGAGGTGGCCAAGGCGGCGGGCCTCGACGTCGACGATTTCGCCCCGCGCCTCAGCTTCTTCTGGAACGCGCACAACAACTTCTTCGAGGAAGTGGCGAAGTTCCGGGCCTCGCGGCGCATCTGGTTCAAGCTGATGACCGAGCGGTTCGGGGCGAAGAAGGAGGCCAGCAAGTTGCTGCGCTTCCACACCCAGACGGGCGGCAGCACGCTCACCGCACAGCAGCCCGAGGTGAACATCGTGCGCGTGGCCGTGCAGAGCATGGCGGCCGTGATGGGCGGTACGCAGAGCCTGCACACCAACGGCTTCGACGAGGCGCTCGGTCTGCCCACCGAGCAGGCGGCGCGTATCGCGCTGCGCACCCAGCAGGTCATCGGGTACGAGAGTGGCATCGCCGACACGCCCGACCCGCTGGCCGGCAGTTACTTCGTCGAGGTGCTCACCGACGAGATCGAACGACTCGCCTGGGAGTACATCGAACGCATCGACGAGATGGGCGGCGCCGTGTCGGGTATCGAGGCCGGCTTCCAGCAGGACGAGATCGAGCAGGCGGCGTACGAGTACACGAAGTCGATCGACGACGACGAGCGGGTGATCGTGAGCGTGAACAAGTTCGCTCTCGACGTGGAGCCCGAGCCGTCGGTGTTCCCCATCGACCCGACGCTCGAGAGCGGTCAGCGCGAGCGCCTCGCCGCATACAAGGCGAACCGCGACCAGGCTGCCGTGCAGGCGGCCCTGGCTGCCGTGGCTGAATGTGCCCGGGGCACCGACAACCTGCTGTACCCGATGAAGGAGGCACTGCGCGCCGGTGCCAGCCTTGGCGAGGTCAGCGACGCCCTGCGCGGCGTGTTCGGCGTCTATCAGCCCGGCCGCTGAGCCAGTTGCCATGACCGACGGCCTGCGCGTTGGCGCCGACGAGGTCACGCGCTGCTGGTGGTGTGGCGACGACCCGCTGTACGTGCGGTACCACGACACCGAGTGGGGTCGGCCCGTGCGCGACGACCATCGGCTCTACGAGAAGCTATGCCTCGAGGGCTTCCAG
>RGZZ01000893.1 GCA_010028905.1 Pseudomonadota bacterium
GGCAGTGCTTCAGCTGCTCGTCCATGTTCTCCTTGATCTTGTGGATCGGCACGTGGCCGGGCCCCTCGATCATCACCTGGATGTCCTGCTCCCACGCGATCTTCGTCAGCTCCCCGAGCGTGCGGAGCTCCCCGAACTGGGCAGCGTCGTTCGCGTCCGCGATGCACCCCGGGCGCAGGCCGTCGCCGAGGGAGAAGCTCACGTCGTAGCGCTTCATCACCTCGCAGATACGGTCGAAGTGCGTGTAGAGGAAGTTCTCCCTGTGGTGCGCGAGGCACCACTTCGCCATGATGCTGCCCCCGCGGCTCACGATGCCCGTGACCCGCTTCGCGGTGAGCGGCACGTAGCGGAGCAGCACCCCCGCGTGGATCGTGAAGTAGTCCACGCCCTGCTCGGCCTGCTCGTGGAGGGTGTCGAGGAAGGCCTCGATGTCGAGCTTCTCGGGGCGACCCTTCACCTTCTCGAGCGCCTGGTAGATGGGGACCGTGCCGATGGGCACCGGGGAGTTGCGGAGGATCGCCTCGCGCGTGGCGTGGATCTCCTTGCCGGTGGAGAGGTCCATCACCGTGTCCGCGCCCCACTTCACCGACCAGCGCAGCTTCTCGACCTCCTCGTCGATGTCGGCGCGGATGGCGGAGTTACCGATGTTCGCGTTCACCTTCACCAGGAAGTTGCGGCCGATGATCATCGGCTCGCTCTCGGGATGGTTCACGTTGGCCGGCAGGATCGCGCGACCAGCCGCGATCTCGCTCCGCACGAACTCCGCGGGCAGGTTCTCGCGCAGCGCGACGAACTGCATCTCCTCGGTGACGATGCCCCGCCGCGCGAAGTGCATCTGCGACTGGTTCGCCTCGCCCTTGCGCCGGGCGATCCACGGGGCGCGCAACTTCGGGAGCCCCGCGCGCACCTCGTGTCCCTGTGGGCCCGCGGTCTCGTAGAGGTCGAGGCGCTCCCCGTTGGTGAGCGTCACCTCGCGGAAGGGGACGCCGAGGTCTCCCTTCAGGACGCGCTTGCTGCCGGCCTGCGCCGTGACCGTGTCGTTCGCCATCTCGCCTTCCTCCGCCGGCATGACCCGGATCAGGTGTTCGCGGTGTGATCTCAGGCGGCGCAGGGGAATCCCGCGCCGCCACCCGCGGCGTGT
>RGZZ01000894.1 GCA_010028905.1 Pseudomonadota bacterium
TGCCCGTCGGGGTCGCGCAGGCCGGGGGCGCGCAGGGTGTCGCCGCGCACGATCCGGAAGTCCTCGATCTCGTGCAGGAACAGGTTCATGCGGGCGATGGCCGCGGTGGTGAGGTTCACCTCTTGTCCGTACAGGCGCAGGGTGCGGGTGTCGCCCCCGTGATCGCGCACGGTGTTGATGGTTTCGACCAGCATGCCGCCCGATCCGCAGGCCGGGTCGTACACGGCCTCGCCCGGCTGGGGTTGCAGAATGCGAATGAGCAGACGCACCACCTGACGCGGCGTGAAGAACTCGCCGGCCTTCTTGCCCGACTCGTCGGCGAAGTTCTTGAGCAGGTACTCGTAGGCCTGACCCAGCAGGTCGTGGCTCACCTCGTCCGGATCGAGGGTGAGCGACTGGAACACCCGGATGAGCTCGACCAGGGCGCTCTCGGGCAGGCGCTCCTTGTTGGCCCAGGCCGCGTCGCCGAAGATGCCGGCCAGGGCCTCGGGGTTGGCCTGCTCGATGGTGCCCAGGGCCTTGGCGATGTGGGCCCCCAGGTTGGCCGTCTTGGTCGAGACGTCGCGGGGTGAAGCGGTGGTAGTCGGTCTCCACCTCGGGGTCGACGTCGGCGCCATAGTCGGCCACCGCCTGGTCGTGCTCCCAATCGTAGGTGTCGGAAATCCACTTCCAGAACAGCATGGGAAACACGTAGGTCTTGAAGTCGGCCGGATCGACCGGCCCGCGCAGGGCGTTCACCGCCGCCCACAGGCGCGCCTCGAGATCTGCAAGCGTGACGCTCACGCGCCCACCTTCTCATGAACCATCTCTGTCAATCGCTCGACTTTCAGGGCGGCAGCGCGAACCATCAGCACCCTCGCGCCGCCAGTCCGCGCGTTTCCTCAATATGAGAGACATTTTGCAGCCACGCGCAACCCTTCTCGCAGCGAAAAAAGCTATCCTGCCCACGTCGGCCCTCGTTGCACGGCTGATTACATCTGCCAGCGCTTGTGCAAAGGCCTGAACAGACGCTTCAAGTCCAACTCGTCTTCGACACTGTTGCCTGCAGGGTCACAGACCAGAATCCTGAAATTCTCCTTGACGAAATCAGGGAAGCCGGAGGCGAACATGCGCAAGAGCATCTTATCGACTGAACTCGAC
>RGZZ01000895.1 GCA_010028905.1 Pseudomonadota bacterium
GCGGTCGATTTCTTCGCTGTTGTCGGGCAACGAGTGGCGCGATTGGGTGGGCTTCTTTGGCACCACCATCGGCTTCCAGACGAGCCACGGAAGCACGAGCACCGGCCGTGGCCGTGGCCGTCGCGGCGCCTCCCCGAGTCCGCTCGTGGACACCTACAACTTTGCGATGGTGCGGCGCGGCGGCGCCAACGGCGAGCAGTTTATGCACTTCAAGCACTACATCTCGTCGATCGACTTTTTGGACGCGACACCCGGCTGGGAGGGCACGGTGACGTATCCGATCATGAACGTCTCGCTCCCACCCAGCTCGCAGCCACAGCCCATGGGACACACGACCAAGCGGTACCCGATCCTCGACGGACGCGCGCGCACGGACCTGGAAGCGCTCGCGGGCCGGAGCGTCGAAGGCCGCTTCGAGATCGCCAACGTCTCCTTCTGCCTCGATATCTGCCTCGACCACGCGATGGGCGGGTGCGCTGACGCACTCGATGCCGAGAAGAAGGCGGGCACAGGTCCGGGATTGGTCTCGATCCACGCGATCGTGTCAGCGGGCATGAAGATCGAACCCAAGCACGTACGCGTGCCACCCGGCGGCTCCGCCATCCTCGCTGACGGTCTGGGCGCGGGTGCCGTACAGAGCGTCGAGTTGCACAACCCCCCGATGGGGGCGCACGTGCATAAGGCGCGGTCCGACGAGGCGCGTGCGGCCGTGGGTGACGCGGCGGTGGAGGCGCTGGCGCGCGCGCGCGGCTACGCGCCCAACCTCGTGCTCAACGACGACTACCCGGGCCACGTAAGCCACACGACCATCGAGGTGCTCGGCGTGCGCTGGAAGGAGAAGGTCGATGAGCTCTATGGCGTCCAGCGTTACGGCGCTCCCAAGCCCGAGAACCCGACTCCAGCGGAGGACGGGGGCTCGGCGGCTGACGAGGCGTTCACGCTCGAGCACGAGATCCAACCACTCGCCTTTGTCTTCGCGACGACCCCTATCGTCAAGGTGTGAGGGCGAGCGGCACTATGAGTCTGGGACGAGAGAACGCGTCGCACAGCATGTGGATGATCGATGGCCATCTCTCTGGGGCGTCTTCGCCTCAACCCACCTGACCCACTTCTTCTTCGGATCGGGTGCTCCGAGCATA
>RGZZ01000896.1 GCA_010028905.1 Pseudomonadota bacterium
ACCCCTCGGCCGGCCTGCGATGCCACGTCATCGTCGATCGTGAGCTCACAGGCACGCTGCGACTCGTCTCACGTCAGCACACGCACTCGCGCGCTGTCATGGGCACTGCGATACCACGTCAGCACGCGCACACGCGCGCTGTCATGGTCACATCGAATTAAGACGAAACGCTTGCGCGATGGCGTCCCACGACAAAGAGATTGAGGCCGAGCTCACCGACGCGCTCACGTGCATCTCAACGGGCGAGAAGGACGTCAACGACGCCGACGAAGATGGCTCGACAACGCTGCATCTCGCCGCCGAGGTCGGCCATGATGAAGTCGTCGAGCTCTTGCTCAATGCCAGAGCCGATGTTCATCTCATGGATGCCGACGGCGCGTCGCCGCTGATCCTCGCTTGCCAAGGGGGCCACGCGCGGTGCGTGAAGGCCTTGCTCGCCGCGCGCGCCAATCCACTCGCAGACTTCAACGGATCATCCGCTCTCACCGAAGCGCAGCTCAGTGGCTCACGCGAGTGCATGGCATTATTGGTGCAAGCCATGCACAAGAGCGCGAGGCTGGCGGCGGTGGCGATGCCAGAGATGTCGACCGCGTCCGTCCAGATGCCCGCACCGCTGTCCGACCCCGCGGCACCGGCGCTGCCCGAGCCCGTTCCGGAGCCCGCACCGCCGCCCGTGCCACCCCCCGCCGCGGCGCCGCGAGAGCCCGGGAGCCCCGGCGGACGAGCGCGCCGGGTGTGGTGGAGATCTTCAGCCCCCGAGGACCTGCAGCTGCGTGCACGCATGCACTCAGTGCGCCTCGGCTGGCTCCGTCGGATGCAGCGCGAGCCGCCACGCTGCGTCTGGGTCTCGACTGATGCGCCGCAGCGCACGTCGGCTATGTGGTGGCGTCGTGGAGGGCATCACTCGTCGGCCCTCGTGCAGCGTGCCTGCGTGCCCATGCGGAGTGCGATCGTGGACGTTGAGGCGCTGAGCGGGGGCTGGGCAGCCGCCCTCTCGGACGCGGGCCGCCTCTTCACCATCGACACCGTCGGCGCGTCGACAGGTCCCTGGTCGGACGCCAACGAGCAGCCAGCGGCGGACGGCGACGCGGACGACGACGACGAGGACGAAGGCCGCCGTTGGTTGCGCGCCTCACCCT
>RGZZ01000897.1 GCA_010028905.1 Pseudomonadota bacterium
ATGCGGCCGCGGAAGCGGCTTGGGTAGGCGTTGTAGAGCAGGTTCCGACACGCGCCCGAGATGGCGTTGTCGAAGGTCTCTCGATTCATGCGGCTATAGGTGGCCGCCGCCACGTTGCGCAGGCTGCCCAGCAGCACGAAGCCCAGCAGGGTCGACAGGGGGTAGAACACGTTCGAGGCGCCCACGCCGGCGCTTTCGATGAGGCGGGGGGTGAAGGTGAGTTCGAGGATGACCTCCACGATGTTGGTCACCGCCAGGAAGCGTCCGATGAAGGCGGTGAGGCGCTCGGCGTCCGGGTAGGCGTGGGCGAGGACGTCGCTGTAGAGGAACTGCAGGAAGAAAAGGCTGGTCACCATCACGAGGGCGTACGCGATGTGCCAGCGCCCCATGGCCGAGCGGTTCAGGAAGGCGAAGCCCTGGACCACGTTGGTGAGCGACGCTTCGTCGGCTTCCTCGGACTCGCTCACCACCCATCCCCGCAGACGAGGGCTCACGATGGCGATGAGGGCCATGTTCAGGCCCAGCAGCACCGCCCAGAGCGCGGCCAGGGAGATGGGGGCGACGCGCTCGCTCAGGAGGCTGGCCAGCACGCCGCCCACGAAGCCACCGATGCTGTTGCCCAGCGGGAAGAAGGGGAAGAGCCGCTTGGCCTCCACCGCGTCGAAGTAGTCGGCGGCGTAGTTCCAGTAGTGCGTGTTGAAGAGGCTCTGCACGACGTAGTAGAAGCCGTAGAAGGCCATGAAGGCCCAGGTGCGGTTGGCGCGCATGCCCACGAGCAGCGCGATGAGCACGACGAGCGCGCAGGCGTGCATGATCTGGAAGTAGCGATCGTTGCGCACCTTGTCGACGTAGCTGGCGTAGAGGACAGTCGCGCAGACCGTTGTCATCGCTGTGCCGATGAACACCGCCGGCAGCATGGTGGGGCCGAGGTCGCTGCGCGAAAGGAAGAGCCCTTCGGACACGCTCACGCCAATGGTCAGCCCGACATTCATCAGGCAGTTCATCGCCACGAAAAAGAAGAAGCGCAGGCGCTCGCGCTCCCTCAGCCTCAGCCCACCGGTCACGTCTGTGGTCTTTTTCTCGGGTCACGTGAGTCCCTGCAGAGGGCGCCTGATCTTGGGAGAAACGTTGGCGTCCGC
>RGZZ01000898.1 GCA_010028905.1 Pseudomonadota bacterium
ATCTCCGCGGGGAGTCTCTCCCGTCAGCGCCGCCCTCGCCTCCGCCGTGCCTTCTGGTCTTGACGCGCAGCGTGTGAGAGGTGAATCATGGAGACATGAAGGTGGCGCTTCTCGAGGCTCACGATCCCCGACGACCTGGGCGCCTGTTCATGCCCATGGGCATCGCCTATGTAGGCGCCTGGCTCGAGCAGTATCACCCTGACGCGCGTGCGTGGGTGGTGCAGACGGTGGAAGAGGCCCTGGCCGTGGAACCGGACCTGGTGGGCATCTCGTGCGTGACGCCCAACTTCCCCCACGCCATCGCCATGGCCGAGCAGATCCGCGCGGAGCGCGACGTGCCTGTGGTGCTGGGCGGGCCGCACATCACCGGTCTGCCTTCGAGCCTTCCCGACGTATTCGCAGCGGGCGTGCTGAGCGAGGGTGAGGAGACCTTCACCGCGCTTGCCGCGCTCGTGGCGGAGCACGGGGGGCTCACCCCCTCGGCTCTGGCCACCGTGCCGGGCGTCTGCTTTCACGGTGCGGGGAAGGTCGAGACGACGCGGCCACGCGCCTTCATTCGCCCTCTCGACCGAATCCCGCTTCCCAAGCGTGACTGGGCTGGGCTGGCCGCCACCTCGCTGTGGTCGTTCTCGTCACGCGGCTGCCCTTATCGGTGCCGCTTCTGCTCCACCGCCGAGTTCTGGGAGTCGTACCGCGTTCATTCGGCGCGCTATGTGGTCGACGAGCTCAACGCCCTCATCGAGCGCTTCGACACGCGCTACCACTGCTTCATGGACGATCTGTTCGCCGTCAATGTGAAGCGGCTCGAGGAGATCGTGGCCCTTGCGCAGACCGATCTGAAGCGCTCACTCGATCTCACCGTGACCATTCGGGCTGATCTGGTGAACGAGCGTATGGCCGGATTGCTCAAGGCCATCGGCGTGAAGTACTGCCATCTCGGGCTCGAGTCCGGGTCTGATCGTGTGCTTTCCTATTTGAAGAAGGAGAGCACCACCGCGGTTCGCAACCAGGAGGCCATCGATCTGCTCACCGAGCATGGCCTGCACGCCATCGGCTCGTTCATCATCGGCGCTCCGATGGAGGAGGAGGAAGACCTGCAGCGCACGTTCGACT
>RGZZ01000899.1 GCA_010028905.1 Pseudomonadota bacterium
TCGACCGCGCGCGGTCGAACCCCGACGAGGCTCGACGCAACGCGGCGCTCGCCGCGGGGCAGCGGCGCATCGCAGAGTTCAAGACGCGGTTCGAGGAGATCGGCGCGAACATCGAGCCCGGCGTAGACCTCGTCGCGCAAATGGTCGCACCGATCTCGTGGGGCGACACGGAAGCCCCCGACGGCATCGGTGATCGCCGCGCGTTCCTGCCCGGCACCGCGTTCTCCTTGGGCAAGGAGTCGTCGATCCGGGTCAACCGCGCGACCGTCAGGACCGACTTCGTGATCTACGCGCGGCAGCGGGGTCGGCTTGAAGAGACCCCGCACCAGATCCGAGGCGCCGCGTTGGCGTGGGGCGGTCGAACCGAGCCGTGGACCTACGCGACGGAGCAGCGTCTACTGATCAGCAAGATCGCCGGAAGTACGCGCCGGTTGGAGCTTATCGCAGACCTACCCCTCGATCTGGCAGAGCACGCGACCGACCTCTGGCTAAACACCACGAGTAACCCCGCCCCGCAGCGCCAGCCCTTGCTTCGGCTCGGGCCGACTACGTACAAGGCGCGGTTCCCGATCATCGCGCTCGATGATGGACGCGTGGTCTACCCGATGTACGCCGGGTTCACGCCGCCGCTGGGCGACGAGGATAGATACGATCCCACGCGGCTCTTCGGCTACATCAACACGCTGAACCCGACGGTCTACCCGTTGTGCAGCCCCGAGGGCCGGTCGGTGTGGATCGACGCGCTGCGCTCCGACAAGATCGTGGCGCCCAAGCCTCCGAGCGAGTCTCCGCCGAGCTACGCGAGGTTCAACATCGTGGACCTCGTACCCGCGCGGGCGACGCGGTCGTGGTGGGAAGCGGTCACCCGCCGGTTTGCCGGCGGTCTGTACGAGATCACGGAGAACGTGCTCGCCGAGATCCTGCGTCAGCGGTCTGCGCTGACCGAGGAGCGCGTGGGCGAGCGGTTCTGGGCCTCGACAAGCAAGCAGACACTCTGACCGGGGGCGCGGCTTGCTGCCGTGATCGCACCGACTAGCCGCTACCCCAGGGACCACCTGGGATAGCATCACGAAGCAGAACAGCGAGGACTACCATGTTCAAGGGCTACTTC
>RGZZ01000900.1 GCA_010028905.1 Pseudomonadota bacterium
GTCAAGGAGGGTCGCTCCATCGCCTGTGCGAGCGCCTTCTCGCTGAGCGCACGCCCGATGCGGCCGTTGCCGTCGGAGAACGGATGGATGCTCTCGAACCAGAGATGCGCGATGCCCGCACGTGCCAGTGTCCGCTCCTGCAGCGCGCCGCCTGCCGTCCGGTCAAACCAGTCGAGCAATCGATTCATCTCCGCCGGCACGCGGCTCGCGGGCGGAGCCTCGAAATGCACCGTCGGGAAGTCGATGCGGCCGCTCACCACCTGCATGGGTTCCGGATGGGTGCGCCACGCCCCCACGTCCGCCATTTCCGGCCGTCCGCGCATCACCATGCGATGCCATCGGAGCAGGGTGCCCGCATCGAGCGGATCGGCAAACGTGCGACATACGTCCACCATCAACTCGGCGATGCCGCGCTCCGCAGGCGTGGCCACGGGATCGGGGGTGCTCAGCCCCAGCGCGCGTCTCACCGACGACTGCACGCTTTCGCGCGCCAGGGTTTCACCCTCGATCGTGGAGGTGGTGACGGCTTCGTCCGCCATTCGCTCGATGTAGACCCGCTCCGCAGCTTCGGGCTCGGCGTGGCGAATCACGGCCGCGAGCGCGCCCGCGCCCTGCGCGAACTGCTCCTCCGCTGCAGCGAGTCGGTGGGCGTTGAATCGGAACGACGGCCATTCCGGGAGTTGCCAGTTCCAGACGGGCATGGCATCATTCTATCGCTCATGGTGAGCGATAGAGCGTCGTTCTATCGCTCAACAGCGCGCCAACGCACTGTTATTGGCCGTCACCCCCTCACACCGCCGCCACCCACCGCGCCCGCAGTGCCTCTGCCGCGGTCTCCGGCGCCACCGCCGTCCACGTCTCGCCGCTCTTCGTGGCCACGCCGAGCCGCTCGAGCTTTGCCAGTGCATCGTCCACCTCGAAGTCCACCTGTTCGCCAAGCTTCTCGCGGAGCCACGCCTCCACGCGGGCGTCGAGCGCGGGCTCAGTGCTCGGGCCATCGGTCAGGAGGAACGCGTACGCCAGTGTCGCCTCCTTCGCCTCTTCCTCGAACGCCTCGTCGAGGACGCGCAGGAACGCGCCGGCCTCGCTGTCGAGCGTCTGGAAATAGAG
>RGZZ01000901.1 GCA_010028905.1 Pseudomonadota bacterium
TGTCCTGCACGAGGCGCCCCAGCACCACCGCCCCGACCATCTGGGCAACCAGGCGCAGCGCCTCATCGCTCGCAGACGCGGCAGTCTCGGTGGCTGCGCAGGCCGCGGGCGCCGACGAGACCTGCGGTGCGAAGTCGTCGTCCCCGCAGTGCGCAGCGCTGGGGTGGTCTTGCCTCGTGTCGAGGCGGGCCTGCACGCTTGCGATCATGCCCTTTGCGGCAACCGCAAATGCATCGCGCACCGCAGGCGGCTGACGCATGGCGTCGCAGCCCAGGGCGGCGATCACACAGCCCATCTCGGGATGCTGCAGATGCCCTTGTGACAGGTAGTGCCCTAGCGTGTGCTCCAGGGATGAGCCCGGGTCAAAGACCCGGGCAGAGGTCTGTTGTGCCGCAAACCGCACCGCTTCAGCAACGAGCGCATGCCGGTCGGAAAAGTGGGCGTAGAAGGCCCCGTGGGTCAACCCAGCACGCTTCATCACCTCGGGGATGCTCACCCCGTCGAGACCGTTGCGGCGAAAGGCCGCGGAAGCTTGCGCCACGATGCGCTGGCGGACCTGCGACTTATGGCCTTCCGGATAGCGCATGCGAGCCCTCTCTGCGCGGACGTCTCGAGCCGCTCTTATCGACCAGAGACAGAGGGTGTCCGCGCTCTTTATATTATGGTCATCATATCAACTGGTGCGCACACCGTCAAGAGTGAGGGACGCCCTGACCTGCGAACCGGCTGCAACGCCGAAAGGATTTCGCGCAGCGCGACGAGAGCATCTCGTCCCTGCCTGAATCTCATCAACCGGACAATTCGCCCGTCGATATCGCCCTCGAGATGACCCGTGGGTTGGCTTCCCTGGGGTACCCCGCCCCCCTCGAGGCGTCGCTCTCCAAGCCCTCCCTGGGAGTCGCCCCCTGCAACAGGAGACACGCTTGAACAGGCCCAACACCTGCCCTGGACGGCAGCACGAGATCAAGCCAGGGCATGCATCCCAGATCCCTACACCTCTTACGTGAATGGAGGAGGGCGAGGCGCGATGTGCAAACTTGTGCAGACCACGCCGCAGCCGGCGGCGCACAAGAAGGAGCACCATGGCCCAGGAGACCCCCGTCGCCCCCA
>RGZZ01000902.1 GCA_010028905.1 Pseudomonadota bacterium
ACGCCCGGCCCCTCGCAACCGCTTGCACCAGTCGCCGGCACGGGAGCAGGCGCTGGGCAAGCCTCGTGGCCGCATGCGCCGCTCAGTCCACCGGGGGGCTTGGGTCCGCCACCAGGAATGCCACCGGGGTGGCAGCCGACCTACGAGGTCGAGAGCAGCATTCCCTGGGAAACGGTCGGCAGCCCCCTCCTGACGCGCTGGTGGAAAACGGTCACCGCCACCTTCAAGGGGCGTGCGTTCTTCGCGGCGCTGGCTCAAAGCGACGACGCGATGAGCGCCGTCACCTTTCACACGTTGACCCTCGCGCTCGTGGGGTTCGCCTATGGCGGCCTGTACATGCTGATGATGGCCGTTCTCGGCACGATCGTGGTCGGACCGCTCGGCGCGCCCTCCGGCCTCGGCCTGTTGGCGGCCGGCGGCATGTGGGGGGTGGGCCTTGCCTCATGGCTGTCGATGACCCTCTTGGGCGCGGCGACCGGGTTTGCGATGCCCTGGGCGCTCGCGGGCGTTCATCACCTCGTCCTCGCGCTCACCGGCGGCGTTCCACCCGACCGCTCCTATACCCACACCGTGCGCGCACACGCCTACGCCAATGCGGGGGCGATGGCGTTCGCCGCCGTGCCCTACGTGGGGTCGCTCATCGCGCTCGTCTTCGGTATCAAGAACCACCTCGAGGCCTACGACGAGCTGCACCGGTGCGGTGGCGGCAAGGCTCTCCTCGCGTACTTCACCCCATTTTTCTGCAGCTGTTGCGGCATCGGCGCGTTCCTCGCGATCTTCAGCAGCCTCGCCTTCGCAGCGTTCTGAACGACCATGCTCGATGCGATCGTCATCGGTTCCGGCCCCAACGGCCTCGTCGCAGCGACCTACCTCGCCCGGGCGGGACTCTCGGTGCAGGTGCTCGAAGCCAACACCGAGCCCGGGGGCGCCGTGCGTTCTCGAGAGCTCACGCTGCCTGGATTCGTGCACGACCTCGGAGCGGCGTTCTTCCCGTTTGCGAAAGCGAGCCCGGCGCTGCGCGGGCTCGACCTCGAGGGCGCTGGGCTCGAGTGGCGCCTCGCCGAGCTCGAGAGTGCGCACCCTGCCCTCGATGGGACGTGTGCCAGCCTC
>RGZZ01000903.1 GCA_010028905.1 Pseudomonadota bacterium
TGGAGAACGGATGGAAGCCCGTGCTGCAGCGCTTCGACTCCTACAACGTGCCCATGGGCGCGGTGTGAGCGCGGCTGTCGAATCCCTGTGGGCGGTCTGGCGGCGCATTCCCGAAGCGGTGGAGGCGACGCGCGGACGGGTCGAACCCGCCGCACTGCAACGCGCGCTGCGCGCGTGCCCGCGACTGGTGGTGGCGGCCTCTGGAAACTCAGCCTACCCCGCACGGTATCTCACCTGGCTGCTCAACACCACCACCGACGTCGAAGCCACCTTCGTCACCCCGCTCGAATACGCCCTGGCGCCACCACGCTACAACCACGTCTGCCTGCTCGTCTCGCAGGGCGCCAGGCGACGTGACAGCTTCACCGTTCTGGAGATGGCGACGCGTCTGAGCGTGCCGCTGTTCGTGCTGTGCGGCGAGAAGGCCCTCGAGGGGCGCACGGTAGCCGCTGAGCTGCCCCGCGAGCGGTCGCTGGTCACCGCCACGCTGGGCGAGCACGCCTTCCTCAACATCACGGGCACCGCGGCCGCCTTCGTGGCGGCGTGGGAGGCGGTCACAGGGCTGCAGGGGCGGCCACACGAGGGTTTCCCCGCGCCATGCTGGGAGGCCGTAGAGGCAGCCGTACCCTCGTGTCTCGCCCCCACGGGTGCAGTCGTAGCGCTGCACGGGCCCGCCGCCCGCTGCGCGGCCGAGGCGTTCGCGGGCTATCACTGCGAGACCCTGGGGCCGGCGCTGACCTATGACATGAAGAACTTCACCCACGGGGTGTGGCGCGGGCTGGGCGAGAGCGGACGGGCCGCCGTGTACATCGTGGGCGAGCGCCAGACCATGCCACTGGCGCGTCACATTCGAGAGCGTCTCGCGCAGCACCACGACTGCGCGGTGGTGTCGGCGCCGGACGGTGTCGATGAGACTGCCGTGCCCTTCTTCTTGTTCGCCGCGATGACCGGCGCCTTCGTCGCACGTGCCGCGCATCGCGCGAACGGCCGCGGCGACGACGCATCACCGCTCACCGTCGACAAGACCCGCTACGCAGGGCTGCTCGAGCTCACACGCTTCGACGTGCTGCAGCGCGACGTCGAGACGAACCAACCTCACCCTGACACCCC
>RGZZ01000904.1 GCA_010028905.1 Pseudomonadota bacterium
AGGCTCGCGATGGAGTCCTGGAACTCGTAGTACCCGTTCTTCTTCCAGACGCACCACGCGATCTCCGCGAGGATGAGCAACAGCACGAACGGCGTCACGACGGCGTAGACGTTGATGTCCATGGGCGACACCGTCTCACCCCAGCCCACGTCGGTGCGTTAACCCGGGATAAGAACGACGAGCCCGATGAACGCGCGTTCCCCCGAAGCGAAGGTTCTGTACGCGAAGCTGACCGCCTTCGGGCCCATGCAGCCGAAGACGTTCGAGCGGCTGCTGCAGTTCGCCGAAGAGCGCACCCTCGAGAAGCAGGAGTTCTGGTCGCAACCCGGCAGACCCGTCACCCACTTCGGCATCGTGCTCGAGGGCCTGGTGCGCCACTTCTACGTCGACGCGAAGGGGCGCGAGTCGGTGAAGGCCTTCCGCGGGCCAGGTGAGTTCTCGGCGCCGTATGCCGAGATCATCCTCCGCAGGCCCTCGCGCACCTTCATTCAGGCGCTCGCCCCGACGCGGCTGCTGGCGTTCGAGGTCGAGGGCTTCGAGGCGCTCGCCGCCGACTCGCTGGAGCTGCAACGCCTCGCGCGCCGCTTCGTCGAATTGCACTTCGTGGGGAAGGAACAACGTGAATACGAGTTCCTGCAGCTGAGCGCCGAGCAACGCTACGCCCAGTTCTGCGCCGAGCGGCCCGAGCACCTGAGCCACATTCCGCAGCACCAGGTGGCCTCGTACATCGGCATCACGCCCGTCGCGCTGAGCCGCATTCGGGCGCGGCTGGCCAGGCGCCGCACGTCGGTCATGCTGACGGGAGAATGAGCCGCCAGAACGTCTACACCTCTGTCGCGAACTCGATGATCACCAGCATGGAGGTGATCAACGCGCGCAGGCGAAGGACCCCACACACCAGCCCCTCCTCTCCCCGCGCTCAGGGCGAGGGGAACTCACTTCTTTCTCTTCTCGCTCGCCGCGAAGAACGCCGCGCCTGCGAGCACGAGGTGCACCTCGCGAATGAGCCGGTCGGCCAGCCCCGAGTGACGATGGCGAGGCAGGTCGAGCGCCTCGGCGCCCACGCTGAAGACGATGGCCACGATGGCCTCGGCCGCGAGCGGAATGTCA
>RGZZ01000905.1 GCA_010028905.1 Pseudomonadota bacterium
GTGAAAGCCACCAAAGCTGTTGATGGCGGCTCGACCGTGGCGCACCGCATACCGCGCGGCCTCGACCGTGCCCCCGACGCCCAGACGAAGCGTGCGCAGCACTTCGTCGACGAACACGTCGCTCGGGTCGACGGCGAAGATCTGCGCGAGGGTCTCCGGCTGGTGCAGCGACTCGAGGTACTCAGGGGAGTGCACCCGCGCGAGATCTTCGTAGCTCACGGTTTCGGGGTTGATGACGTCGACCCGCGCGATCGCCCTGACCGACAACAGGTAGTGCACGGCGTCATCAGAGCGACGGGTCTCGAGCGCGTACGGCCCCGCTTCGGCCCCGGAGATGGGCAAGCGATACGCCTCGTCGTGGTAGACCCGAAGTGGCCGGCGACGCGCGGTGTTGAACAGCGCGAGGAAGGGGTTCACGTCGTCGCGCGCGGTTTCAGCCTTTAGAAGAGCTGAATGTGAACGACCCCGCTGTTGGGCGTCTCTTCACGCTCCGAGCGGCGATCTTCTTCTTCGTCACGTCGTGGAGCGACGGGGATCTCAATCGACGGGCGCTGACGTTCCTTTTGAGCCCGTTCCCGCTCGCGCCGCTTCAGCTCTTCGATGATGTAGGTGTCGAGCATGGGGGCCTTGAAGGAAAACGACGTTCAAATCTTAACCAGCGTTCCAGCACCTTCAACCGCTCGCCCCGATCTTTCCGTCGGCCCGCGCACCCAACCCGCTGAAAAGGCAGGGAATTACTTCTTCTGTGACTCAATGCGCTTCTTGAAGTTCTCCAGCAGCCTGGGGAGTTGGCTGTCGACCAGACCGTTGACGATCGTCTTGGGCACCAGCATGCCGACCTCGACCTCGATGCTGTAGGTGGCCTTCGTGGTGCCGTTGCCCAGGTCTTCGAGCACCCAGCCGCCCTTGTTGTCCTTCATGAACTCGCCGTCGATGAAGGACCAGCTGACCTTCTTCGGCCCCTCTTCCTTCATGTGAACGGTGTACTTGATCACCTTCACCACCTCGGCCTCGTACTGCACGTCGACCTCATTGCCGCGGCGGTTCATGGTGCGGATCTTCTTCACCTCCGGGAGAAACTCGGGGTACCGCTCGTAGTCGGAGATCACC
>RGZZ01000906.1 GCA_010028905.1 Pseudomonadota bacterium
GCTGGGTGTTGTCGTTCGCCCACTTCTCACACGCGTCGTTCGCCTCCTTGATCTCCGCCGCGTTGAGGGCGACCGAGGGGAGGTTCATCCAGGCCAGACGGGCGGCGTTGGCGGTGTTAATCTCAGCTTGGTTAGTGACGGTACTGCCATCGGCCGCGAGAACTGGCGCAGGTGGCGCGGGCGGTTCCGGTGCCGCCCGCCCCATGTTGGGCGATGGCGCGGCAGGGGGCTTCGGCCTAGTGCCAGCGACGAGGGGCGCAGCGGAGACAAGCTTGTAGGCGACATAGGCCGAGAAGAGCATGAACCACGCCGTGAAATCGATGCGCTCGCCACTGAAGCTCGGCACGCGCTTACTCTCATCACCGGCGGAGTTCACGAGGGGGAGCAGGGCTAAGATCCAGAAGGGTCTCATACGCATCAACACCATCGGGGAGTAGAGGCGCAGGTAGGTGGCGACGAGCAGGGAGTCGAAGGTGCGCCAGGCTACGCCCGAGCGCCCAGACAGAAAGCAGGCGTGGGCAACCAGGCAGTCGCGGGTGCGAAGGAGCCTAACCGCGATGGCTAGCCCGACGTTGAGCGTGAGGCCCTCAGTGCGCTTGGTGACCCGCGATCCAAGATGATAGGCGCGGGCGGTGATGATCGTCGGTGCGATGAGAGCGACGCGCGCGTACACGGTAGCGACCTGGTAAAGGTAAGGTGTCGAAGGGTCACCATCGCCAAGGACCATCATCACGCAGCGGTGGGTTTGCACCAGCTTGTCGAGCCAAGTGGGAGCCGTGAGATCACGCAGCGCCCGCCGAGCGTCGCGGCGATCACGGGTGGGGCAACGCTTCTTGCCGACCCACCCGCGATGCAGGGCGCTGGTGAGCTCGGCGGTAGCTGGGTCGTGAAGAGCAGCCCGGCGGTCGAGAGCGCCAGCCAGGCACGCCAGGGTGGCGGCCAAGCGACGAGTGGTGGCGGTCGCAATGGTACCAGCAAGGGTGATGCATTCGATCAAAAGGTGGATCGGCAGCATGGTAACCGAGTCAACAACCGCCAGGGCAACGAAGCCAACGAGCTGAGTGACGAAGGAGGTGAACAGCACGAAGCCAACGATCAAACTAACGCTCA
>RGZZ01000907.1 GCA_010028905.1 Pseudomonadota bacterium
ACGCGAAGGGCCTCACGATCTGCGCGGGCTTCATCGACCCGTATGTCGTGCTCAAGCGCTTGAAAGGCGAGAAGCTCAAGCCTCAGAAGCCACATCACGCTGAAGATGAAGACGCAGACAGCAAGGACGACAAGGACGAGAAGAAGGCCGAGAAGACGCCCTCACCTCCCTCGCCCCTCTCGTCGGCCAACCCGAAGGTGCGCGCCGACCACCGCGCGACCGACGCGCTCAGCCCCACCGCCGACGGCCTAGAGGCGTTGCGCGAGCAGGGCATCGTGCTGGTGCAGGCCGTTCCGGAGACCGGCATCTTCCGGGGCACATCCGCCCTCTGCCTCACCCGTCCCGGAACCCCGCGCGAGCAGGTCATCGCCGCCGACGTGGCCAGCGTCATGGCGTTCGAGACCGGCGCCGACGAAGACCAGAAGGCCTACCCCGCCAGCATGATGGGGAATGTGGCGCTGATCCGGCAGACGCTCTCCGATGCCGCCTGGTACGAAGGGGCGGCGGCCAGCGACCGGACCCGTCCCCTGGGCCTGCTGCGCCCCGAGACAGACCTGTCGCTGAGCGCCCTGTCGCCGGTGATCCACGGCCAGCGACCCGTGCTCTTCGAGACCGCCACCCTGCTCGAATCGCTGCGCGCCACGCGCGTGCTCGATGAGGCGGGCCTGCAGCGCCGCGCCCTGGTGCTGAGCGGAGAGGAATGGCGGCGACTCGACTGGGTCGACCGCCTGAAGGGCGGCTTCATCCTCCCCGTGGCCTTCACTCCCGCCCCGAAGGCGAAATCAGAGGGCGAGTGGCTCGACACCGACCTGCTCACCCTGAGACGCTGGCGCAACGACCCCGCGAACGCGCGCTGGCTGCACGCGCGAGGCGTCGACTTCGCCTTCACCTCGCATCGCCTCGAGGATGTGGCCGACTACCGAAAGGCCATCGCCAGGGCCGTTCAGTGCGGCCTCCCCCGCGACGCCGCCCTGGCCGCCATCACCACCCGTCCGGCGAGCCTGCTCGGCGTCTCCGATCGCTTCGGCACCATCGCCAGGGGCCGCTCAGCCAGTCTCGTGGTGCTCGATGGCGATCCGTTCGACGAGAGCAGCCATGTCCGCG
>RGZZ01000908.1 GCA_010028905.1 Pseudomonadota bacterium
GATGTTTTGGGAGACGAGGAGGGTGCTGCAGATGTCTTGGGAGACGACGATGTTTTGGGAGACGAGGAGGGTGCTGCAGATGTCTTGGGAGACGACGATGTTTTGGAAGACGACGATGTTTTGGGAGACGACGATGTTTTGGGAGACGACGATGAATGATGCGAGTCTGCAGAAGAAGAGGAGGAAGATGCTTGGGCATGCCTATTCTCCACGGGCGAAACCTTGGTTTGTATGAATGCTTCTGGCGTCATTTGTGTACAATCATATTGTTTTTGATAGCTTAGACATTCGGAATACTGAGTTAAATATGGTGTACAGGTGGGATCATAATTAGAGTTCGTATAACATTGAACGTACGGGAGATATTGGGAATATTGTTCTTTGCATATATTATTCTGGCAATCATCCAACTTGATCATATAATAATTACAACTTTGCTCACAAAAATCCGTGTTAAGTTGTCGTTGCGTAACTAAATGCTCTTCTTTGATATTTGCTACGTCCGACATATCGTGTGAATTTGACACTTGTGGAGCGGGGGGGGAGTGGTGGTCATGGTCCAATTGGTCATTGAATAGTTCGATGAGCGAATCCAATCTTGAGTTTGAGGCGTCCGATTTCAATTCACCGTGCAACGTTTCGAGCTTGTGGAGTAATTCCGTCGGCGGTGTCGGATATTTGCGAGAAGGGGGAGGGGGTAAAAACGGATGTGGCGGTAGTGGTGGTGGAGACGAGAGTGCCGTTTGCGCTACGTGAGTGATGAAGCACAGCATATAATGAGTGTGGTATGGGTGTTCTTCTTGTTGTACGTATGAATGAGTTGGAGTTCAAGTTGGGTTGGGGTTGTCACTCTTAGTAATAAAAAAAACACCGAGGATCCACTCTCAGTATTACTTGTGAACATGTTCTTCATGCAATGATGAAGATGTCTTGGAAGACGACGAGGGTGCTGCAGATGTTTTGGGAGACGAAGATGTCTTGGAAGACGAGGAGGGTGCTGCAGATGTCTTGGGAGACGAGGAGGGTGCTGCAGATGTTTTGGGAGACGCGGAGGGTGCTGCAGATGTCTTGGGAGACGACGATGTTTTGGAAGACGACGATG
>RGZZ01000909.1 GCA_010028905.1 Pseudomonadota bacterium
CCACGCGCCCTCCACGCACCACGCGTCACCACGCGCCCTCCACGCACCACGCGTCACCACGCGCCCTCCACGCACCACGCGCACCACGCGCACCCCACGCACCAGGAACAGCCCCTGCGCGCCGTGAACGCTGTGCTCATGCCTGCACCCCACGGCCGCGGCGCTTCGAGCAATCCCGCTGGGCGTTTCGAGACCATAAGCTATGCGCTCGACCCGGACATTGCCGACCTCTCTCCCGACGAGCTGCCCGCGCCGCAGACGACGTTCCTGCGCGATGACACGTCGTCGATCATCAGCACCAACGACAGCCCTGACGTCATGTTCGACGCCAGCATGAACCCGTACCGAGGATGTGAGCATGGCTGCATCTACTGCTACGCGCGTCCGACCCACGAGTACCTCGGGTTCTCCGCAGGCCTCGACTTCGAGACCCGCATCATGGTGAAGGAGAACGCCCCCGCGCTCCTACGCGACGCGCTCTCTTCGAAGCGCTGGACCCCGCAGGTGCTCGGCCTCAGCGGTGTCACCGACGCCTACCAGCCCATCGAGCGCAAACTAGGGCTCACGCGCCGCTGCCTCGAGGTGCTCACCGAGTTCCGCAACCCCGTCATCGTCATCACCAAGAACGTGCTCGTGACCCGAGATGCCGACCTCCTCGGCGATCTGGCGCGTCACGACGCGGCAGCGGTGTGCATCTCCATCGCCAGCCTTGACGCCACCCTCGCGCGTCGGCTCGAGCCCCGCGCGCCAACCCCCGAGAGACGGCTGGAGGCCATCTCCGCCCTCACCTCGGCGGGGGTTCCCGTCTGCGTGCTTGCCGCACCCGTGATCCCTGGACTCAACGACCACGAAGTACCTGCCGTGATCTGCGCCGCGGCGCGTGCAGGCGCACGCTGGGCCGACTACACCGCGCTGCGCCTGCCCCATGGGGTCAAGGACCTGTTCTCCGACTGGCTCTCCGAGCACTTCCCCAACCGACGCGACAAGGTGCTCAACCGCATCCGCGCCATGCGCGGAGGACGCCTGAACAGCTCCGACTTCACCACACGCATGCGGGGCGAGGGGGTGTTCGCAGACGAGGTTGCCCAGC
>RGZZ01000910.1 GCA_010028905.1 Pseudomonadota bacterium
CAGTTCACGAAGCTGCACCCGGCGCTGCAGAAGGTGCAGCTCAACTTCGAAGAGCTGACCAAGGATCTCGCGCTCGCGGTCGACCGCATCTTGCGCAAGCACGGCAAGAACGTCATCGGCAAGCAGTTCGCCAGCCGCCGGCTCGCCGACATGATGATCGACCTCTTCATGCTGGCGTGCACGATGTCGCGCGTCTCGACCGCCGTCACCGAGAAGGGCGCGACCGCGGTGACCAAGGAGCTCGAGATCCTCGAGGTGCTCTCGGGCCAGGTGCGGCGCCGCGTGCGCTCGAACTTGAACAAGATCGACGACAACGACGACGAGCTCATCAAGTCGCTGGCCGATCACGCGCTCGATGCCGAGGGTTACCTCTGGGACAACGTGACCTGATGCCTGCCCTTCCGGCCCTTGGGTGGCGCTTTGAGGTTGTGCTAGGCGCCACCGCGTCATGACGACTGCAACTGCTGAAGCTGGCACCGTGACCGGCGCCGCCGTGCGCACGGAGAAGGACCTCATCATCGCCACCCGTCCCTTCACCGAAGAGGACAAGGGCAAGAGCTGGGCGGTGACGATCTCGAGCCTCCTCATCCTCGCGGGGCTGGCGGCGGGCGCGATTGCCTCGCCGTGGTGGCTTTTGCGCCTGGCGTTCTCCCTCGTCGAGGGGCTCACCATCGTGCGCGTGTTCTGTCTCTTCCACGACTTCCAGCACGGCGCGCTGCTGCGCCAGTCGAAGCTCGCCGAAGCGATTCACTGGGTGTTCGGTGTGTCGATTCTCGTGCCGCCCAGCGTGTGGCGCGAGACCCACAACTACCACCACGCGCACACCGCGAAGATCGTCGGCTCGCACGTCGGCAGCTACCTGATGGTGACGACCGAGATGTGGGCGAAGATGTCGGCGAAGGAGCGCTCCGACTACAAGCTCCTCCGGCACCCCGCGCTGATCTTCTTCGCGTACTTCACCGTCTTCGCGATCGGGATGTGCCTCTCCCCGTTCCGGCGGAACCCGAGCAAGAACTGGGACTCGCTCCTCGCGCTCGTGGTGCAGGCGCTCGGGAACGCGCTGATCTTCGGCGTCTTCGGC
>RGZZ01000911.1 GCA_010028905.1 Pseudomonadota bacterium
GCGCGCCGAGGGGCGCTCGATTGGGCACCAGATGCACTGGGATACGGAGGAAGTGAGCTTGCAGAGAGGCGAGATCCTTCACCCCCTCGTGTCGAGCGTGACCTACCTCAGCGGAGCCTCGGGCGGCGACCCGACTGTCGTGCTCGACCAGCGTACGGACGATGATGAGGTAGGACGGGCATTCGTGAGCCATCCCCTAGTCGGCGCGACCCTATTCTTTCCGGGCGACAGGCTTCACTGCGTATTGCCAACGAAAGCCACAACCAAAAAGCGCGCACGAGGAGCCCAGCCGCATAACTCTATGGCGGCCGACGATGATCCTGCGCGGGGCGACTTACCTCTGCTAGCCGCGAGCGCGTGCCCACAGCGGGTGACGCTCATGATTGGATTCTGGACCCGCCCAGTCAATACGCTCTGTGAACGGCCGCTCTATGGCGCGTGTGGCCCAACGCCCCGCGCTACGCGCAGATGCACGTGGCCAGCACGCGTCGCCCTGCCCGAAGACGGCGAGCGGGCTGCTCTCGAGAACGCCTCAGCGCGCGCGCACGCGACCACCGTCGGCCGTGCGGTGCCATGCGTCGAGGGCAACACGTGGGAACGCCTGGAGACGAAACCGACGAAACCGACGAAACCGACGAAACGCACGGCACGCCAATGCAAGGAGAGCGCGTCGGCATGGGTCGGGCTACCAGTGCCCGAGGCGCGAAACCATCGCTTCTTCGTGCGTGCCGTCTCGGAATTCCGTGAGCAGATCTGTGCTCTACCACCCGTCGATGGTTAAGAAGCCGGCCGCGCGGGCTTTTCCTCTTCTGCAAAGTGTATGCCAGCTCGTAACGTATGCCTGCGCGGAGATGCTTGTCACTTGTCACGTTGACAGACCACCCACCGACAAGGCGATCGGCGTCTCACTCCGCACCGGGGCGAGGCGAGGCATTTCTGACGACTGACCGTACTGCCTGGGTCCTCGCCGGGCGTGCCCCTCGTTGTATGCGGACCGCGGGTCACGGGCTCACGAAAACCGATTCTCGCCGCGCGCGCGGACAGTCGAACTAACGAGCGCCGTCGTGGGCTCGTGGCGCGT
>RGZZ01000912.1 GCA_010028905.1 Pseudomonadota bacterium
GGGGCGCGAGAAGCATCAGGCTGGCGAGCAAGACGAGTACATGGCGCACGGCGGAACCTCCGGGGGCTGTCGTGGGACTGTAGCAGCCGGCAGGACTGCAGCAGTGGCCACATGATGCACAACACGAGCAAATCGTGAGTGTGGTCAAATCCGCATCAAACCCGCGCTCGAGACAATCACGAGGAGAATCCATGACCCGCGGCCCTCTTCTCGATGCCTGGTTCGCTGCGCGGAAGAAAAACCGTCGGCCATTGCAGATCCCCGGACACAAGAATCGCTATGCCCATGGCGAGGATGCCCTCGGTGCCGATCTTCTGGGACCGCTCCTTCGCGATGACGTGCCGCTTCAGGGTGGTGTGGACGACAACGCTTACAGCCATCGCTATCTCGAGCAGGCAGAAGCCTTGTGGTCCTCAGCCGTTGGCGCAGATCAGGCGCGATTCCTCGTCGGGGGCTCGTCGCAGGGCAACATCGCTGCGCTCTCCGCCGTGAGTTGTCCGGGGCGGCCGGTGGCAATCGACCGCACATCCCATCGCAGCGCTCAGGCTGCGCTTGTGATCTCGGGTGCGCGGCCCGTGTGGGTGTATCCGGAGCTCCACCCCGAGACCGGTTTGCCGCTCGGCGTCCCGGCGCGTGCGCTCGCGGATGTCACGGCCGACGTGACGGCGCTGTTCGTCACCTCACCCTCGTATGTCGGGACATTGAGCGATATCTCCGCGCTTGCGCGCGCGGCTCACGGGCGTGGCATCCCGCTGGTCGTCGATCAGGCGTGGGGAGGGCATATGGGCTTCATGGCCGGTCGTGGTGCCATCGCGTGCGGCGCCGATCTCGCGGTCACCAGCGTCCACAAAGCGCTCCTGGGATATACCCAGACAGCCGTTGTCACGATGCGCGGCGACAGGGTCAACCGCGATCATCTGGACAGATGTGTCGATCTCGTCGCAACGACGTCTCCCTCGGGGACGCTGCTGGCCTCGATCGATGCCACGCGCCTCGTGCTCGAACGCGATCAAGGTGCTGCGATTGCGCGCACCGTCGAAAACGTGAAGCGCATGCGGGAGACCCTGCGCAGGGTGAAGG
>RGZZ01000913.1 GCA_010028905.1 Pseudomonadota bacterium
GAACAGGGTGTGCCGGCGCAGGGGCTTGTCGAGGTACATCACCTGCTCGATTGGAGCGTCGAAGCCCGTCAGCAGCTTGGCGGTGACGACGAGAAAGGCGAGGGGGTCTTCGGCGTTGTTGAAGCGGGCTTTCAGGTGGGCTTCTTGCGCGCGGTCGAGGGCGTGCTGCTGCCACGACAGGGGCTCGTCCTTCGAGGTCGACACCGTCATGACGATGGCCGTCTCGTGGCGCAGGCCGCGCGCGGCGATGAGGCGTCGCAGCTCGGCGTCGTAGGCCACCACCAGCTCGCGGTCGAAGGCCACCACCTGGGCCTTCATGCCGACGGGGGCCACCTTGGCCTCGAAGTGATCGAGCACGTCGGCGCACACCCGCCGGATGCGCTCGGGGTTCAGCAGCAGGGTCTTGACATGGGCGGCCTTGCCCGCCAGAAACTCGCGTTCTTCGTCGGTGAGCGACTCTTCGGCGGCCATGGCGTCGAACGCCTCGTCGAGGGCGCCCCGGTCAAGGTGGTAGTCGACCAGGCGCGTCTCCACGTGCACCGGCACCGATGCCCCATCGGCGATGGATCGTTCCATCGAATACGTGTTCATGACGTGGCCGGGGTCTGACGGGTCGCCAAACAGCTTGAAGGTGTTGCGCTCCTTGTCGCTGATGGGGGTGCCGGTCAGGCCGAAGAAGCGCGCGTTGGGCAGGGCGGCGCGCATGTCGTCGCCGAGGGTGCCTTCTTGCGTGCGATGGGCCTCGTCGACGAACACGATGATGTTGTCGCGACGGTTGAGCTCGCCGGCGCCTTCGAAGCGGAACACGGTGGTGAGCACGATGCCGCGCTGATCGTCGCGCAGGGTGCGGCGCAGTTCGTCCTTGCCCGTGGCGACGCTCACCCGCGGCAGGCCCGCGGTGCGGAACTGGCGCTCGATCTGCTCGATGAGGTCGAGGCGGTCGAGCACCACGAGAATGGTGGGGCCGCCCACCCGATCGTCGTTGAGCAGCATGAGCGCCGCGAACGCCATCAGGAGCGACTTGCCGGTGCCCTGGTAGTGCGAGATGAGGCCGCGCCGTCCGCCGGCCAGCACGCGCGC
>RGZZ01000914.1 GCA_010028905.1 Pseudomonadota bacterium
TGCTCTCCGAGAATGAGAAGAATTCGCACGGGAAGGTGCTCGGCGACTTCACTCTAGACGGCATCCAGCCCGCGCCCAAGGGCGTGCCGCAGATACAGGTGACGCTCAACCTCGACACGGCAAACATGCTGCGCGTCACCGCCCACGACGTGCAGGGCAACCGTGCGCGTGCGCTCACCGTCACCGAGAGGGTGCGCCTACTCTGAGCATGCATTTTACAGTGCGGGCAGCGCGGCGTGGGCGACAGGCAGCCGCGGCACGAGCAGGGAGATGCGCATGATGTGGGCTGGAGCAGCCCTGCGCACCGCAACGGGCCGTCTGATACGGCACGTATCTTCTCTCCCATCAAATGCTCATGCTCGCTCGTCGCGCATACGATTACTATCCCCATCATGCGCTCTCGCGGTCAGTTGAACTCTCTGAGCCGCCGGTGAGCGGTGTGTGCGGAATGCGCGATGCATCGACCGACCAGGATGTTCGGCTCCGCGTCTCACGTCACGCGACGAGTTCTCGATCTCTATAGCATACAGAGGGAGCCGGTCAGCGTGCCTCGTCACGCGTGCGTACCACACATGACGAACAGACCGTCGCCGAACGATTATTTGTTTTTGTTGACAATGTTGCCAAGTGAACGTGCTGCCGCAGAATTTTGCCAAGCACTGGAATCGCGCGGTCTCGCGCACCCATAATCTCAGGATCTCGCACGGGACACGGCAGTCTCACACTCTGCGTGCCCGGCGTGCGGAGCGCCGTGTCGGGCGTGCGGAGCGCCGTCGCCTCGGGCGAGTCGTACTGCATGCCGAGCAGCAGCTGATGCCCGACCACGCTCCTCGCGTTCCTTGAGTGAAGGAGGTTCTTCGCGGGCTGGCCGACGAGCACGTCGCCCGAGTCGGAGAAGGCGACCGCACCGGGCGTGGTACGACTGCCTTGCTCGTTCTCGACGACACGGAGCACGCCACCCGCCACGACCGCGACGCACG
Organism: Pseudomonadota bacterium; assembly: GCA_010028905.1. NCBI lineage: Bacteria > Pseudomonadati > Pseudomonadota > Pseudomonadota bacterium. The sequence goes on from RGZZ01000914.1 coordinate 981, forward strand.
CGCCCGACCACTCCTTGGCACCGTGGCCGAGGTCGACACCCATCACATCGGTCGTGAAGTAGGACTCTGCGGTGCGCGTGTTCGGCGACGTGGCCGTCGA
>RGZZ01000915.1 GCA_010028905.1 Pseudomonadota bacterium
CGTCGGGAAGCGCGATTTGCCGTCCTCCTCGGCGGCATCGGCCAGCAGCCCGACAGCATACCGGCGCCAGCCCTCCTGCCCTGGGTCCGTGAAGACGGCGCGCTCGGAGCGCTCACACGCGCCCACGATGACGCGAGGCAGCGCCTCTCGTAACCGAGCGCCCGCGTCACCTTCAGTGCCCACCGTGCGTGCTGCCAGGCGCCGGATCGCCTCGAGGAGCTGCGTGCCGTCGGCCTCGCCCGGCGGCGGCGGTGGCAGCTCCTGCAGCGCCTCCCCGAGCAGCATGAGCCACGTGGACCAGACGTCTTCCGATAGGATCGAGAGGGTGAGCGCCATCGACGGCTGCCCGAAATCGATCTCGTGGTGCTCCTCGTAATATTGAGGTTCGTCATATTGAGGCACCACACGCCCGTTGATGACGTCGTCCGCAGCGAGCATCGCTGGGTCGGTCGACGTGTGGTGGAAGAAGCCGCGGGGGATGTAGAGCACACGGCCGGGGCGCATCGTGATGTTGAGGAGTGGGGGGCCCATGACGTCGACGGCGTCGGTGACGGCGCGCCGTGAGAGGGGGTCGATGACGTCGCCGTTCTTGCCGCGCTGCAGCGGCTTGAGGGTGAGCGGCGCGCGCGGCGCGTGCACGCACCAGCGCTTCGCTCCGTGCGTCTGCACGATGAACACCGAGTGCGCGTCCTGGTGCGGACCAGTAGCCTCGGTCAGGTACGGCGGTGAGATGTACAGGTTGGTCTGCGTGTACGCGTGGAAGTAGCGCACGATGCTGTGGATGAGACGGCCAATGGGCGGCCAGTACACCTCGAGGTTATGCATCACGAACGTGCGCTGCTCCTCCATCGCGATGTCCACCGCGTTCGTCGGCACCTCCGCGCCTCGCTCCCACCGGTAGTCAGCGAGGAAGCCACTCGCTGGCTTGTGCATGGCGGCAGTCCCGTGGTTCTTGAAGAACCTGATGGGCCAGGCGCCGATCATCTTTCCCACGTCGGGCAACCGCATGAGCGCGTGGTTCCACTCGCGCCCCGCACGAGACACGAGCGGCGTGTGCTCCCAGTGGTCGCGCATGAACT
>RGZZ01000916.1 GCA_010028905.1 Pseudomonadota bacterium
CAAGCCCACCACGCTCTCCGACCTCAACCTGCCCACCACCTGGTTTCACGGCACGGCCGCTGCCTTCACCGGCCCGCTGCGCCCCAACAAGGGCATGGGCGGGGCGTGTGTCTGGCTCGCTGACCGCGAGGGCGCGCAAGCCTACGCCCAGGGGCAGCGGGGTCGGCTGATCGAGGTCAGGCTCGCGCCCGACACCAAGGCCGTGGACCTGTCCAACGCCTCCGATCCCATCGTGCGCGAGTTCATCCGGCTCGACCGGTCGGCGAGCAACATGCTCTGGCATGGTCGCGAGGAGGTCACCGACGAGGAGATGGCCGACGCCGTGGCCGCGTGGGAGCGCCGCTCGACGCACTACGACGCCATCGAGGCGCGGGGCTGGGCCAAGAGCTACTTCCGCAAGGCGGGCGTGGACGCGCTGCTCGTGCGCGACGTCAAGGGTTGGGGCGGTCACCAGGCGATGCCTTCGCTGTGCGTGCTCAACCGGGGTAAGATCGTCCAGCAGAAGGGAGCGACACCATGAACGGCACCCACCTCACCCTCGGCCTCGTGGGCCTGCTCGCCGCCGCGTCCTTCCTGCCCCCCGCCGGCAGCCTCAACCTCGCCGCCGTGCAGCGGCTGCGGGCAGCCCTCAGGGCGTCCTCAGGCTCAGCCAACGTGATCGGCGAGCCCAAGCCGAGGGCGTCCCGCAAGAAGGCAGCACCTCAGGACGCCGCCGTCGCGGAGATGCTGCGGCTCGACCCCAAGGACGTCCCCGACGAACTGCTCGTGGCCGTGCTGCTGATGGGGGCCGTGAAGGGCGATCCGGTCAAGGTCGCCCGCCAGACGCTCGACGAGTTGGGCGGCAACCTCCAGCGCGTGCTGCGGGCCCAGGCGTTCGACGCTCGTGGCCTGGAGCCGTTGTCTCGGGCGCGCATGGTCGCCACGCGGGAACTCGTGCGCCGCGCCAACCTGCGAGGCGTGTTGGCCGGTGATGGGCCGGTGCTCGACAGCCCGGACAAGGTCTACGACGTCGCTCGGGCGCTCTCGACCGGGGCGCGCGAGCGTTTGACGGCGATGTATCTCAACAACAAAAATCGCGT
>RGZZ01000917.1 GCA_010028905.1 Pseudomonadota bacterium
ATGCGGAACTTGGCGCCAGAGGCGACCCTGACCTGCCATTGGAACGCGTTGCAAATCAGCCCGTTGCACGGCTCTATCATCGATGATGCCTGTGCAGACGTCTCCTCCCCTCTCTCCTGCCGAGTCGCAAGCCCTTCAGCGGGCCTTCTCCGGCGCGATCAACAAGGACGTATCGATCGACGATGCACGCGCGGTGCCTGTCGCAGGTCAGGATCTCGTGCTTCGAGAGAGCGGTCACGACTCGGTGATGATCAGCGGCCGCGTCCGAGGAACGCCTGCCAGCGTATCCGGAGACGGCCAGCACATCGCCTTTCCCGTTGACAGAAGCCAGATCGGGGTGGTCTCCACCCTGCCCGGCCCCCATCAGCGGGTGACGACCTATCCCCTTCCCGTGGTCGATCTCTGCACCCAGGCTCCCCGCGACGTGGAGTTCATCTCGCCTCGGCACGTCGCGGTGGAGACCACCTGGGGAACCTTCCAGCTTCTCGACCTCGACACGGCAGCGTGGCGCCCCATCCCGCTGCAGGCGTTCGACCCCGAGCGCTGGGAATCGCGCCTGCGCGACGCCGAAAGCGCCCTGCCAGACCTGACGCCCGGGGAGCGGACGTTCCTCATCGACCGCTACGGCACCACGGTCGCCGCCGCCGTCGAGTCGCCCGACAAGGGGTTCGTTCTGGTGCAGCTCGCTCGTCAGGCGGGGGAGCGCGAGAACATGCTCATCCACCGCGGCACCTCGCAGCGGTTCTCCATCGACGCGTCGTCGACGCCCGACCCTGCACGCCCCGAGACGGCACCGCACTGGAGCAGCGACAGCCGCTTCATCGTGCTCGATGGCGATCAGCAGATCGGGGCGCCCGAAATACCAGACCCGTGGCTGATCGGTGCGGCAAGAGACGCCCCCTCGTCGAGCGGAGGCGCGCCTCGCGTCATCGTGTGCGACGACAAGGTCATCGTGGCGGGCGTAGAGGTGCCGCGGAACTCGCCGCGCAGCGGTGGTTAGAGCAACGAGGGCTAGCGCGCCGACGCCGCGTTCTCGCTGCCGTTGTCGGTGACCTTGGGATGGCTGC
>RGZZ01000918.1 GCA_010028905.1 Pseudomonadota bacterium
GCCGCCGCACTCGAGCACGGCGAGCATGAGGGCCACGTGCTGGTGCCCGCGGTTCGTGAAGAGGCCGACGCGGGTCTCGCGCGTCACACCGCGTGCGCGCAGCGCTCTCGCCAGCGCTTGCGCGGTGTGATGCAGGGCGATGTACGAGATCTGCAGATCGTTCTCTACGAGGGCGACGGCGTGGGGTCTCTCGGCGACGCGGGCGCGGAAGATGTCGGAGATCGTCTCTGGATCGCGCTGCGTGTGGGTCTCGTCGCGTGGCTCAGGGTTCCCCGACCTGAGGAGGGCTTCGGTCTCTGACGCGTCTCCCAGGGTCAGCGCGGAGATGGGCTGTGCAGGCCGCTCGCAGACCTGCTCGAGCAGGCTGAGGAAGTGCCGCACCAGACGCTCGCCTGTCTGGGGCGTGAACAGGTCTGTGGCATACCAGGCGACGCACTCGAGGCCGTCGTGTCGCTCGAAGAGGTGAACCTCGAGGTCGAAGCGCACGGTGGGCTGACCGCCGAAGGCCATGCGCACCTCGAGACCGGGCAGGGTCATGTCGAATCGGCCGGCGTTCTGCAGCGCGAACATGACCTGCACGACGGGCTGTGTGTCGGGGCGTCGCTCTGGCTCGAGCTCGGCTACGATCTTCTCGAAGGGCACGTCTTGATGGGTGAAGGCGTCGAGGCTTGCGCGTCGGGTCTGGGCGAGCAGGTCGATGAAGGTGGGGTCACCGGAGAGGTCGCTGCGAATCGCGAGGGTGTTGACGAAGAATCCGATGAGCCCTTCGATCTCGGGCACCACGCGGTTGGCGACGGGCGATCCGATCACCAGATCGGTCATGCCGCTCCACCGCTGCGTGAGCACCGCGAAGGCGGCGCGCACGACCATGAAGAGGCTGGCGTCGTGGTTTCGAGCCAGGTCTTCGAGTCGCGCGGTGAGGGCGGCGTCGACCGAAGCCGTGCAGATACCCGCGCGATAGGAAGGGCGGGGGGGGCGCGGGTGGTCGTAGGGCAGGGCGAGCACTGGCGGGGCGCCGTCGAGATGCGCCTTCCACCAGGCGGTCTGGCGTTCGAGG
>RGZZ01000919.1 GCA_010028905.1 Pseudomonadota bacterium
AGATCTCGTGGGAACCACCATCTACAATCCCCAGAGCGGTCAGTTCTCGGTGAAGCAGGGACCGGTGTTCGCCAACCTCGTGCTGGCCGACGAGATCAATCGCGCCCCGGCCAAGGTGCAGAGCGCCCTGCTCGAAGCCATGCAGGAGAAGCAGGTCACGGTGGGCGAGCAGACCTTCTCGCTGCCCGCACCGTTTCTGGTCATGGCGACCCAGAACCCGGTCGAGCAGGAAGGCACCTATCCGCTCCCCGAGGCGCAGGTCGATCGCTTCATGCTCAAGATCAAGATCGACTACCCCACGCGTGAAGAAGAGTCTCAGATCATCGATCGCATGACGCGAGGGCACGAGCCTCGCGCCCAGGCCGTCATGGAAACCGACGACCTGGTTCGCGTGCGCAAGCTCATCCCCCAGATCTATCTCGACGAGAAGGTGAAGAACTACATCCTCGATGTGGTCTTTGCTACGCGCACGCCGGAGCGCTTCCGGCTCGATCGACTCAAGCCGCTCATCGCCTACGGGGCCTCGCCCCGCGCCAGTCTCGCCCTGGCGCAGGCGTCTCGCGCCTACGCGTTTCTGCGAGGGCGCGCCTACGTGACGCCGGACGACGTGAAATCCATCGGTTACGATGTGCTCCGCCATCGTCTTGCCACCACCTACGAAGCCGAGGCTGAGGAGATGACCTCCGAATCGATTCTTCGTCAGATCTTTGACACCATCGAGGTGCCCTGAGCCATGGCTGAGATGGAGAAGCGACCCATTGATGCGGTTGCGTCTCCTCACACGGAGTCCCCCAACCCGACGGGACTGCTGAACGAGGAGACGCGGCGAAGGATCCGACGCATCGAGATCTCCACCGCCCGGCTGGTCGAAGAGGTGTTCGCGGGCAAGTACGAGAGCCTGTTCAAAGGACAGGGCGTGGAGTTCGCCGAGGTGCGCGAGTACCTTCCCGGCGACGACGTTCGAACCATCGACTGGAACGTGACGGCGCGCACCGGTCGGCCGTTCGTGAAGAAGCACGAGGAGGAGCGCGAGCTCACCGTGCTGCTGGTGGTCGAC
>RGZZ01000920.1 GCA_010028905.1 Pseudomonadota bacterium
GCTGCACCGCGCCCATGATCTCGAGCACGCTGAAGAAGCTGATGAAGCCGCCGTACATCTCGCCGCCGAAGAACAGGTTGATGCAGCGATCGACGGAGGGGTCGAGACCGGCGGCATAGAGCCCCTCGGCCGCCCCGCGCATCTGTTCGTGGTAGTCGTGGTAGGTGAAGATGCTGATCTTGGGCTGCCCGGATGACCCACCGCTCTTGAAGTAGAGGTCGGCGTGGCGCTCGTCGACGTGGGCGGCCTGGAACTCGGCCTTGCCCATGACGGGAACGCGGGTGCGCGGGGGGGTGAACGGCTCGGTGAGCTCGCCGAAGCTGCTGAAGCCGCGAAGGGCCTCACCTGCCTGCACGCTCACCCGGCGGGTGTATCGCTGCAGGGCGTAGAGGCCATCGTGGGGCTCGCCTACATACGAGTCGAGCATGTGTCCCACGTCGGTGATGCGCTGCGCGCCCGCGGCGAAGAGCGCGGTGCTCAAGGGCTGCGTGTCGGCGAGATCGGCGGCAAGCGCCACGGTCTGCAGGTACTGGCGCAAGGGGCGAAGGGTGCCGATGATGTCGGCCCTCGGCAGCGGCTTCACCCACACCGATCGGTAGAGGGGCGACGCCTGCAGCGAGGACCGCTGGTCGACCAGCACGCGCCACGAGCGGTCGGGGGCTTCGATGACCCGGGTTCTCTCCAGGCACGCGTCGAGCCGGGCCAGCTCGGTGACCGTGGTGATCTCGGCCCATTCGACCTGCGTGGGGCGCGCGCCAGGGCGGGTGCGCGAGACGCGATCGAGCACCGCGGCCAGGCGTTCGGCGAAGCCCTCGAGCACGGCGGGCTCTGCGGTCTCGAGGTAGACGCACTGCGGGCTCGAGCAGGCCTGCTGGTCGTAGAGGCAGATGTCAGAGGCCAGGGGCTCGAGCAGCGCGTCGTCGTGCAGACGGCTGCCGGCGATGTAGGCGAACGAGATGCGATGGCCCCATTCGATGAGTCGGGCGTGCGCGGGCACCAGCTGACGCGCCCCCGCCATGGCGCTCTCTCCGCCCCAGGCGGCGACCCCGT
>RGZZ01000921.1 GCA_010028905.1 Pseudomonadota bacterium
CTCGATGTCGATGACCTCGCGCTCCTCCTCCGACACAGGGTCTGTCTCCCCCTCCACGACCGCCGCGCAGGTGCCGCAGAGGCCCGTCCGACACCCAAAGAGCACGGGAGAGTTGTGCACGTCGAGGTGCTCTGCGAGCTCACACCCGAGGGGGACGCGCACCGGCGGGTGCGGGGTCCCCGGGAACGCGACACATACGCGAGACATGTCTCAGCCCCGCGCCGCGAGGGTCGTAGGGGGGGTCCAGCGCGCGAAGGCGGCGCGGTTGCGCAGGAGCCAGTCCTGCGCGGAGGCCTGGCGCGTCACGCGCTGCTCCAGGTTCACCGCATCCACGAAGGGCAGCCCCTCCAGGTACTGCATGTAGCTGTCACGGGCCTTCGCGTGGGTGGTCGCGGTCGCGTGCAACCCCTCGTGCTCGCGGGTGAACGTCGCCTCCATCAGCGCGCGCGCCTCGCTCGGCCCGAGCCCGTAGGCGGGCGAGGTGAGCACCGCGTAGACGGCATCATAAAGGGCGGGATCGTGCCAGAAGATCCCGTTGAGCACCACGGAGAAGTTCCGATGGTCGCGCTGGCACCCGAGGAGTCCCTGGTTCACGACCCATCGCTCGAAAGCCGTCGGCGGCTTCAGGCTGCGCACCACGTCGTGACTGATCACGGTGGAGCTGTTGAAGTGGAAGCTCTCATCCAGGAAGTGCCAGTAGGAGATCTTCGACGGGATGGGGCTGGTCTCGGGATCCGCGGCGCGTGTGTGGTGCAGGCTGAGCTGGTGCTGCACCTGCTTGCCGTTGAGGGTCCGCAACCCGCGAACGAGGAAGTACTGGCACGCGACGAAGGCGTTCTCGCTCGAGAGCAACCCGAAGGTCCGCAGCTGCAGGCGCTTCCACCACGCCCGGAACGGCCCGCTGTCACCGAAGATCATGGTCTCGGCGTAGGGTCCGCGCATCGGCCAGGTGAAGATGCGCCGCCCGAACAGCGCCTGCTCCGTCTGCTCCCCGATCGTGCGGAACGCGGCGATGTGGGCGCGCTCCTGCGCGCTCTCGAGGTCGAGCGT
>RGZZ01000922.1 GCA_010028905.1 Pseudomonadota bacterium
AGAGGTACTTGTTCGTGTGCAGCGGAAGCGACTGGAACTGTACTTTGTGTTGATCAGGCGATTTTCGAGGTCGTGCGAATGGACGCACCTTATCGCATACATCGTGCTGATGTCGACTGCGTGCGTGCGTGTAGACACCGACGTCTGATCAGTTTTGATCATGAGTGTGTAGATAAGTATAAGGGACAGACGTCGGAGAACACACACGACAACTGCAAACAAAAACAAAACAAAACAAGCAGGTCATGTCGTCTTCGTTGCACATCACGTATGCGGACGACGTCGAAGCTACCAGTGCCAGGCTGGAGGACGCCTTGTCACAGGACGAGCCTCTTGTGGAACTATTGTTGTGTAGAAGCCTCATCGACGCTTCGATGCTTGCGAAAGTTCTGAATCGCTACGCCTTGACACTACGGACGTTTCATATGGAGGAGATAGCGTTGGTTGATGCCGATACGGAATGTGTGGATCAGGTGTACGAGACGGTCCTCGAAGCGCTTGCGAATGCGACGAAGATTGAAGAACTCGTCATCCTCGTTGCACGCGACGCAAATTACAGAGTGGCTCGTGCGGACATGCTTGTGAATGCGATGAGTTGCATGCCTCGACTCACACATGTGCAATTCTGCCGCGTCTTCACATCCGAGATTGCGCTGAACGCCGCGATCGACGCACTCGACGCAATCAAGGTGTTGATACTGCACTACGAGGACGAAGGCTCGGTCGAGACGCTCGACATGTTGACCATGCTCGTCGAAGCATCCTTCAAATCACTCACGTCCATTGAGGTGGCGGGGTGTCCCAACGTATTCAAGAATGAGGAGGCGAGTGTCCACTTCTGTGACGCCCTTCTGAAATGCGACGCCCTCGAGTACATAAGCATCATCGAGAACAATCTCGACACCAGCGTTGCAAATGCAATGCGCAACATCCTCCAAGAGTCGAAAGCCCGTAGAGTGAACATTGAGACCTCTGAACTCCCCGTTCGTGAGTCGAATGATAGCGTAGACTCGTGCTGACAACAAGCGGACACGCGATATCGGGAAGGAA
>RGZZ01000923.1 GCA_010028905.1 Pseudomonadota bacterium
CGACCACCGAACAGGTCGGCAGCACAGTCTTCACGGTAGAGCGGCAGTCGACACTCGAGAGCGACCCGAGCCTGAAGCACCTGCGGGTGACCGTCTCGTGGAGCACCGCCGCGGCCGGGTCACCACAGTCCATCACCACCTCGAAGACGTACGAGACCACAGTCTTCAGCTTCACGAACCCGTGAGTCGTCGTCGACGCACAAACGGATACTCCCTCATCGAGATCATCGTAGCGATGGCACTGTTCTCCATGGTAGGCGCCTTCGTGGCCGATCTGTTCGTCTCGGGGGCACGCCTCTACACCCGAGCCGAAGCTCGCCTCGATACCCAGGCCGCGGCGCTCATTGCCCTGACGCAGCTGTCGCGTGAGGCGCGCGCATCGACGTATGCCTCGCTCACCGTGACAGACGAGGCGACATACAAGCTGACCGCCTGCGCATTTCGCAGAAACGTTGTTCCCCCCGTGCGATCTGTGGGGACCACTGGCAGCGATGGATTCGTGGTCTACTGGTTCGACCGAGAGAGCAGCGCCATCGGGCGCGTCGAGGTCGCCAAGGACGCGAGTGTGCAGCGCCTCACGCCCACCGAGGTTGTGTCGGCCGCGGTCAATGCGGGCCATGCGCATCTCATCGCGCGCTTCGTGCGCGCGTTGACCTTCGCGCTTCCCAGCAGCGATGCTGCAAGCGCCACCGTAGCAACATACCCTTCGATCACGGTGAAGAACCCCAGCCTGTCGGTGAGCATAACCGTATGCAAGACAGCCACGCCCGACCCCGCAAATCCCGAAGAGAGCTTCAACACAGCCATCTGCATGAGAAACAAGAAGTGAAAGCCATCACTGCCGCTCTTCGTCGATATCAGCAGCGCGGCGCCGGCCTGGCCGGCGTGCTGGCGATCATGACCATCGCCGCCCTGGCAGCCTTCACCATGGCCGCCGTCACCATGTCGCACGCCGGGCGAGCCCGTCGGGCGGTGAACGCCCAGCAGGCGCTCTTCCTCGCCGAGGGGGCCATGGCGCAGGCCATCAGCCGGATCAAGAGCGATGGCACG
>RGZZ01000924.1 GCA_010028905.1 Pseudomonadota bacterium
AGGCCGATCGCATCTTCGCGGTGGACATGCTGGCGCACGTCCGCTCGCAGGTCGCCAAGATCGTGAGACTCGTCGGCGAGGTGCAGAAGGTCATCGACGACACCGACAGATTCGTGACCACGACGGTGGCGCACCCCGCCCAGCAGGTTCGCGATCTGCTCGTCGCCGTCCAACCGCTGCTGAACCTCGTCAACTCGTTGAGATCCCTCGGAATCTTGTAGGCGTGCAGACCCTGCGAACAAGGAGGATCGACCCATGTCTCTGATCACGCAGCTCGGATCCGATCTCGATGAGACGTTGCGGCTTCTCGGTGACTGGAACCGTCTCTCTGGTGAGACACTCACGAAGCTGACGCCCCGTGCCGCCGCATCGACAAAATCGAGCGACGAGGTCGCAATGAGCTTGAAAGGGGTGACGACCGCCGTGCAAGGCCTGGCGGCCACAGTCTCCGACTTCGAGAAACAGGCCACCAGCGCCAGCGACGCCGTCATGACGCGAGCCGGCCGTTTGAAAGACACAGCAACCCGAGGCCAGGAGAGCCTAAACGGCCTACAAGCCACGGTAGGAACCCTGCTCGACGAGATGAAGACGCTCATTGGTAGCAGCACCGCCCTGCTCGACGAGCACTCACAGCACCTGGGTGAGGCCTTCAAGAATCTGGCCACGGCCCGTCAGGGGCTGTCGAACGGTCTTGACCAGAGCCAGACCGCCACGCTGACGGCCATCGCCGAGGCAGAGGCACGCCTCGAGACCGCTCGCGAGCGCATCGAGGCGTCGCTGAAAGACACGCTGCGCGAGCTGAGCGCCGTCTCCACCGATCTCGGCGCCACCGCGAAGCAGCAGCTGGTCTCGCAGCTCAAGACATCCACCAGCTTCTTCGAAACCGATCTGAGACAGTCCATCGACGTCAGCCTCGATGATCTGAAAACCGCCTCGCAAGCGCTGCTCAACGCGCTGCGGAAGCAAGTGGGCAACGTGGCCGAAGAGCTGAAGCAGGCCGTTACCGGCCTGGTGAGCGACGTGGAGAAACTCGGCGCGCAGATTCCATC
>RGZZ01000925.1 GCA_010028905.1 Pseudomonadota bacterium
CACGGCGGCGGTGCTTGCGCTCGCTTACGCGATGAGCCGCGGGTGGCTCAAGTGAGCAGCATGACGCACGACGAGAGACGACAGCAGCTCGCGGCTCAGCTGGCCGCGCTGCGCATACTCATCGAACGATTGGAGGCCGAACCTGGTGTCCAAAGTGTTAATCGACCTCCTGACGGCGGCAAAGCTCACCGAGCATAGCCTCTCGATTGTGCTCGAGGAGCTCGACGAGCTACGGGAGATTCAGCGCTCAGACCACGACCGCATCACGCGCATCGAGACGCGGATGCAGCACGACAGCGAATCAAGCCTAGAGGAACGCCGCTCTGCTGTCATCAAGCGCGGCCAGCACGTGCAGGCTTCGGCTACCGTGCTCGCAGCGCTCATCGGTGCCATAGCTGGCATCGGCAGCCTGTTGTGGAACATCCTGCACACGCACTGAGCTCGACAAAACAAAAGCCCCGCTTCGGCGGGGCTCTTTTTTCATTCCGTCATCTCGCGTTGCGCTCGCTCCTCGAGCCAAGCGCGGACTCCCTCGGGTCGTGCTAGCAACCAGGCTCGCACTTTAGGTGACAGCCGAACTGTCAGAATTTCTGAAGTTCCTGTCCCACGGCGTCGTGCTTCGCACGCGGGACAGGGGCAGTCGGCACGGTGTCCGTCGATGCTGCGAGGCACTGTAGAATTCCTCCCACATAGTTCTCGGGTAGCCAGCGGGACGCAGCGCGCGCCACGCGTTGACGTCGGCAACCAGACCAACCAGACGCGCGCGAGCCGATTCATACCGCAGGGTCAATTCAGCCAGCTTGACCAAGTCGTCGCCTGCTGCCTCGACCTCGCGACGCTCGCGGACGATTGCTACTGCATGTGCTGCGATACGCTGACGCTGAGCTCGAGGCAGATTGCCGTGCAGCTCGTCGACGATGCGGCCAGCAGCAGGCAGCCCTAAATTGCGCATTGCGCTTACGCGGGAGATAACAGCGTTCAACATGCGTGCCTCGTCGTCGCGGCGAGCAGCGTCGCGCGTGTCGGCTGCAGCACTGGCCGCTCTGCTG
>RGZZ01000926.1 GCA_010028905.1 Pseudomonadota bacterium
TGGGCGTGGGGGACGCGGCCTGCGGTGTGGGAGAGGGAGAAGCAGCCGGCGGTGTGGGCGTGGGGGACGCAGTGCGCCAGGCAACAGGAGACGCATCCCTCGCCGCTCCCGGCGTGGGGGACGCCCGCGCGGGAGGCGACGGAGAGGGAGTCGGCGTGGCCGACGGCTGCGGCGAGGGCAACGTCGTCTGCGGAGACGACGGGAGGATGAGTGCGGGGTCGATGCCGAGACGTGTGACGACCTCCGCCATCACCTTGTCTGCCACGGCCGCGACGTCGACCACGTTGTGGATGCGATAGACGACCTTGCGCGGAACCCGCTTCTCATGCTCCACAAGCCCCACAAAGAGGAGATCGGAGCGCTTGATCTTGAGCCCTTTCTCACAGTAGCTGCGCTCGACGGGCTTGTCGAAGTGGTACGAGATGATGGGGAGATCGGCCTTGGTGAGGCCGGCCTTCGCACGCAGCGCGGCGAGCAGGCGGAACATCTCCTTCTCGCGCTGCAGCAGAACCTCTCCCCCGGCGTCACCCACCACGAGGATGGCGAGCGATCGCTCCTGCGAGCGCACGGGTGCGGGCGCGAAAGCAAGCGGCAGCGCCATGACCCAGAAGAGGGCGACCGTGATCACAAGTCGTCTGACTGACATGAGGTCCTTCCTGACGGCTTGGCAGGGAAGCCGTTCGGACACCGTTCGCCACGGCTGCGCGTTGTGCGCGACGCCAGCGGCTTCGCAGGGCGAGCACTTCTCCTCAGACGCGCGGTCCCCTCTTCATTGCCGCCGCACCTTCCTCTCCGCGACCAGGGCGGCCCGGATCAAGGCGCTGCGATCTCGACCCGCATGACGTCACCCTCGGTCAGCTTGTCGAGAACGTCGAGACCTTCGATGACCTGACCAAAGATGGTGTAGCGACCATCCAGGCGCGGCTGCGGGGAATGGGTGATGAAGAACTGGCTTCCGCCGGTGTCCTTGCCGGCGAGGGCCATGCCCACGGCGCCCCGCACGTAGCGCAGCGGGTTGTACTCGCATCGGATGGTGTACCCCGGCCCTC
>RGZZ01000927.1 GCA_010028905.1 Pseudomonadota bacterium
GAGAGCGAGCCGGCCGATCGCATACGCGCTCGCTTCCACCTTGATTCGACGCCGCTCCCGTGCCCGCTGCCGCCCAGCCCAAGCGCGCCGACGCCCGTCCCGAGCTTGCCCGAGCCGACGGACCCAGTCGACATCGACGGCCCATGCTGGCTACAGGGCCTGCCTAAGGAGGCCCGCGCGGTGTTCGCGCACCTGCACACGCACGGCGCCATCACCGAAGCCGAGCTCACCCACCTCCTCGGCTCTACGCGCCTTGCGCGACGCTTCGCGATGCAGTTCGACGTCTGGCTGAAGCAGGTGCCCTTCATGGTGAGGGTCGAGTCGACGTCGGGGGGCAAGCGGTATGTCCGCGTGGGGCTTGGCGCCCCGACCCACGCCATCTGAAGCTCGGGGGGCCTTGCGCCAGCCCTTTCGCTTATTTGCTCTGTCCGCGATGAGACTGACGTGAAGTACGGGTCGACCGCGATGGCATCGCTACGTGAATGCCACCGTGGGCGCTTCGAGACCTCTTCGGGCGGATCACAATCTCCACGTCGAGATCGAGTGCGTTAAGAAACCGGAACAACCTCTCGGTCGAGAAGCCCTCGAGACGGCCGTGCATGAGCGCGGAGATCTTCGGTTGATCGACGCCGAGAAGCGCTGCGGCTCGCGTCTGACTCAGACGCCTTCGTGAGATGGCCTCACAGATGCGTATGGCGAGGTCTGCCTTTGCGAGGAGCTCGTCCGGCTCATCGAGATTCAGGTCGGCGAACACGTTCCCGCTGGACGGCGTGATCTGTGGGTCATTGGTCATGGAGAGGGCCTCCTTTGCCGAGGGTTGCATGGTGTTCTCGTGCCCGCTTCAGGCGGTCCGCGATGAGGTCGAGGTGGTTCTTCGGGGTGGATGTGCCGCGTGTCGATTTCTTCTGGAAGACGTGTAGGACGTAGACTGCCCCCTCGAACCTCACGGTGTAGACCGACCGATACGCGTTGCCGTCTCGTGCGGCTACGACCTCGAGGACGCCTGCGCCACCGAAACCGCGCAGCGGCTTGGCGAGCG
>RGZZ01000928.1 GCA_010028905.1 Pseudomonadota bacterium
CCATTCCGAAGCCGCCGCCCATCGCGCCCATTCCGAAGCCGCCGCCCATCGGGAAGCCGCCACCCATCGGGAAGCCGCCGCCGACCTGCTGGAAGCTGCCCATCGCGCCGAACATCCCGAAGCTGCCGGACGTCGCGCCGAGTCCACCGCCGTAGGGGTTGATACCATTGATCCCAAGCATCTGCATTGCTTTCTCCTCCTGCTCCTCAGAAACCGTCTCGCTCCGTGAGTATGCCGCAGGTCAGGTCGGCGCGCATGGGGGGAGATGTTGTTTTTTTGTTAACTTGACTGTGTTTTGTTGCCGAGATGTTGCTAAGGCGAGAACAAATAGACGCTGCATGTTGTGCGCGTGCCGGACGGAGGGCTAGACACCGCTGACAGGGGACCTTGTCATGTCTCGCGAAGAGAGGCCATTGTGTCAGAGACTACGCCTTATCATCAGATCGCGACCTGTATCACGTTGCTGCGCGAGTCGCCAGATGCCCGCGCCGAAGTAGAGCAGCGCCTTCGGCTGCTCGAGGACGACCTCCAGGCCTGGGCACGCCAGCTGACGTCGTTCTCTGAAGGCCCCCTCGCGTCGCCGCAGATGACGACGCTCATCAGCGAATCGATGCGCGGCCTCGAGATGTTCCGGGTTGCCGCCGACCAGGTGCGCGAGTACATGAGCCTGGGCACCGAGACCGCTGCGCAAGAGGCAATCGAGAACGGCAGGGCAGGTCTCAAGGTCATCCTCTCGGTGAAAGGGGTCACCGAAGACGCCATCGAGCACATCCTCGACAGCGAGGACTAGTCGCTCGGGTCGCTGCGCCTGAGAAGTGCGACGCGCTTTCTCACCCACAGTTAACATGGCGGGCGTTTCCCTTCTTCCGTCGAGACCGTATGATCTCGATCTGGAGGCTTGAACATGAACGCCATCTCTTCTACCCGCGCGCAGCGCTTCGACGCACCCCACTCAATTCAGACCGCCCCAGCGCCGGCGCCTCAGACGGCCCCCGCGCGTGAACGTCTCGGAGAGGTCGCCTCCGCCGACCGCATC
>RGZZ01000929.1 GCA_010028905.1 Pseudomonadota bacterium
AGCCGGGGGACACACGCCAGACGCTCGGCTCGTGGTTCTGACATCCGCACGCGAGCAGCGCGGACACGCACGCCGCTGCAAGCAGCCAGCGCCGGAGCGTGCGCGTGGCAGAGGGGGAAGGGCGCTTTGGCGGCGGTGTCACCGCCGAGAGCCGAAGGTGCGCGTGCATCGGTCGTCGACTACGCGCTTTCGTCGAGGCGGCCCTCCTCCGTTGTGTTGCAAACCAGAAACCTTTCGGCAACAACCTTCCCCCCCGTTGATGCTATCCTCACGTAAACCATCAGAAGAGGAACGTGTCAGATGATCGCCGACAGCACGCGCGTGAACGGGTGGGCCAATGGTTTCGTGGGAATGAGCAGCCTGAGCGCCTCCATCAATCAAGACGAGAACGGGGCCGACGTGAACGGCTCTCTGGGCGGGCGCTTCGTCTCCCTGCATGAGTCGCGAGGCAACGGATTCGGTCAGATCAGCGGCATGCTGGGCGGCGACTTCGTGAGCCTCAGCGTGCACCGAAACGAGTCCGGTGGGCGGTTCGACACCGATATCAGCGGCTGGGTCGCGGGGCGTTTCGTGTCGCTGCACGAGCGCGGCGATGAGCGCTCTGGCTGGATCACCGGCACCACCGGCATGGGCAGCGTGAGCATCTCGCGCAATGCCAACGGCAGCAGCACGTGGTACAGCGGCTTCGCGGGCAGCGGGTCGGTGAGCGTCTCGGCCAGCCTCTCGGCCGCGGCTGCCCCGGCAGCCGCCCTGGTGGCGCTCCTTGCGCTGGGGAGCGATCGCGCCGCGGCGTAGGCGCGCGCGTCAGAGGGCCAAGGGAGACCCCCGCACGGGCCTCGAATGCTTCCAGGTCATGCGCAGTGCAACGCCTGGCCGAGGCTTCAGTCTCATGGAGACCGTCTTTGCGGGTTTCCTGCTGGGCCTTGCGCTGATGGCCATCTCGAGCCTCTACCCGTCGATTCTGGCGGGTCTTCGCGCGGGGCATGATCGCGTCACCGCCGCGAATCTCGTCTCGGGCCTGCTCGAGCAGGCC
>RGZZ01000930.1 GCA_010028905.1 Pseudomonadota bacterium
CCACCGAGATCTCGGTGGACTTCGCGTGGGGAACCGACATGCTGCTCGCGCAGCAGCTCGTCAACACACGCGTCAACGACGCGCGGCGCCAGCTCCCCGCCGACACCAGCATCCAGATCGAGCGCATGACGCCCACCGTGTTTCCCGTGCTCGGGCTGAGCCTGCGCTCGTCGAAGCTCTCGCAGGTCGATCTGTGGCGATACGCCATGTATGAGCTGCGCCCCAGGCTCTCGGCCGTGCCTGGGGTGGCCAGGGTGGTGCTGCAGGGGGGACAGGTGCCGGAAGTGGGGGTCGAGGTGCGCCCCGACGCTCTCGACGCCGCGCGCCTCTCCATCACCGACGTCGAGCAGGCGCTGGCCGGCACCAACGTCGTTCGTGGCGTGGGGCGCGTCGTGCGCGACTTCCAGCAAGAACAGGTTCTGGTGTCGGGGCAGATGGACGACCTCTCGCGCCTCACCGACGTCGTCGTGACCACCCGCGGCAATCGCCCCCTCACGCTGGGCATGCTCGCCGATATCCGTCTCGCCAGGCAGGACCGCACCACCATGGTGACGGCCGACGGCGTGCCAGCGGTGCTCCTCAACATCGTTCGCCAGCCCGGCGCATCGACCCTCGACGTGGTGGCGGGCGTGCAGAAAGCGCTCACGTCGGCACCTCGGCGGGCCGATACGAGCATCGGCACCTTCTACGACCAGTCGGTGATGATTCGCGCCGCCATCGCCTCGGTGCGCGACGCGGTGCTGCTGGGGGCGGTGCTCGTCGTGGTCATCTTGCTCGCCTTTCTCGGTGACCTGCGCGCCACGGTGGTCACCGCGGCCATCATTCCCATCACCATTCTGATGACATTGGCGCTCATGCGCATGTGGGGAGAGACGCTCAATCTCATGACCCTGGGCGCGCTTGCGGTGGGCATCGGGCTGGTGATCGACGACGCCATCGTGGTCGTCGAGAACGTGTTCCGCCACCTCGCGATGGGAGAGACGCTGCCGGTGGCCGTGCACAACGCCACCGCAGAGATCGCGGCACCG
>RGZZ01000931.1 GCA_010028905.1 Pseudomonadota bacterium
TTGCGCTCGGTCGGCAACCTCTCGTCGTCGTCGGTGCTCTACGTGCTGGCCGATTTGATCGAATCGGGCGCGCCGAAGAAGGGCGACGTCGGGTTGATGATGGCGATGGGCCCGGGCTTCTGCGCCGAGCTGGTGTTGTTGCGATGGTGAGCTCGCTGTGGCTCTACACGGGCCTCATCGCGCTGGTTGGCGTCGAGCGGCTGGTCGAGCTGCGGCTCTCGAAGCGCAACGCAGCGTGGGCCTTCGAGCGCGGCGCGAAAGAGTATGGGCAGGGCCACTACCCCTTCATGACGGTGTTCCACACCGCGTTCCTCGTCGCCTGCGTCGCCGAGCCGTGGCTGCTGCATCGTGCGTTCCCCGGCGTGGTGGGCTGGGTGGCGCTGGGCTGCTCCGGTATTGGGCCATCACCACGCTGGGGCCCCGGTGGAACACGCGCGTCATCGTCTTGCCCGAGGGGCAGTTGATCAGCGGCGGGCCGTATCGCTTCGTGCGGCACCCGAACTACGTGGCAGTGGTGACCGAATTGCTCGTGCTGCCGCTCGTGCACGGCGCGTGGTTGACCTCGCTGGTGTTCACACTGGGCAACGCGGCGCTGCTGTTCGTGCGCATTCGCGTCGAGGAACAGGCGCTCGGGTTGCGCGCGGGCCAGGACGCGTGAACACGCAGGCCCCAGCCCCGCGTCGCAGGGAGAGGGAGTGTGCAGGCCCGCCACCGTGAAGGACCTGCCAGCGCTGCAGGAAGACGCGAATCGGGTGGATCCACGTGGTCCGCACGGTTAGCCCTGGAGGGTGTTCGACGTCGCCATCATCGGAGGAGGCCCTGCGGGGCTGGCGGTCGCCATCGGTGCGGCGCTGCGCGGCCTCTCGGTACACGTCTTCGACAAGCAGGCCTTCCCCATCGACAAGGCGTGCGGCGAGGGGCTGATGCCGTCGGGGCTCTCGGCGCTCGAGCGGCTGGGCGTGCGCAAACACCTCGTCACCTCCGACACGTCACCGTTCACCTCCATCACCTACGTGCAGG
>RGZZ01000932.1 GCA_010028905.1 Pseudomonadota bacterium
AGGCGAGAAGGCGAAGCGCCCCCCTACCCGTCTCCTCCCGGCCCCGCCGGCGTGGGAACGGGAGCCTTGGGCGCCGCGCCCTTCCGCGTCGTCGACGGGTCGGTATCGACCGGTGTGGGCTTCTGCGCCGATGGGACCTTCTCAGACGGGGCCGCGTGCTCGGCCGGGGTGGGCACGGGCGGAGCAGGCGCGGAGCCCTCCGGCTCAGGCGACTCCTTGTACATCGGCGGTGGCGGAACGTCGTGGGTCTCTTTCGGCTCTGGGCGGGCCTCGACAGGCGTGGGGCGAGCCGCGTCAGGCGAGGCCTTGGCCTTCGAGAAGCGAGGCGTGGGAGATGACGAAGGGCGGGCGGACGGCCGTGCCCCCGGGGCCTTGGATGAGGCATCGCTCGGCGACGTCAGCTCGACGCCATCGCCAGACGGCTTGTCTGTGGGATCGACGTCACCCTTGTCTGCAGCAGGGGCCTCGCCGCTCGTCACGGGCGCGCGCCCGCGCAGGCGCGACCGCTGATCGTTGACGTTGCGAAAGTCTTCCTTGTTGGTGATGGCGAACTTCGGGTTGGTGCGCAAGAGGTACTTGCCCACCCAGTTGCCCCCCACCAGGGAGACCCAGAGCACAACCACGGTGAGCACCGCGAAGCGCGGCCAGAACCCGGACGCACTCTCGCTCGACTGCTTCGAACCCACGCTTCACGCGCCTCCGTTCGCGCGCCGCGCGCGCTCATTGAAACCTCGCACAGTTTCATCATCCATCGCGTTTCTCCTTCACGGAATCGACCATCCATGCGGGTTTGCGCGAAAAGACTTGAATCCGGTTCTGCATCGCGCACGCCCATCCACAGGCGCGCGCCCCACGTGGCGCGCACCCAAACGGCGCCGCGGACCGCGCCTACGCGGGAACCTTCTGGCCTGCGGCCACCCGAGCGCCGCGCTCGAGGCGCTCTCGGCTGCCCACCACCGCTTCGGCCTCGATGAAGCTGCTGGCTCCGACGACGCAGTCACGGCCGATGAGGGCGCGATC
>RGZZ01000933.1 GCA_010028905.1 Pseudomonadota bacterium
GAGATGGGCTGCACCTCACTCGAGCGCACGTCGGTGCAGTTGATGCTCGTGATGAGCGCGGTCGTGCGCAGCGCCACAAGGTCGCCTACGAAGCTTCGCGGCACGGGAGCGATGGTCGTGCCACTCGGGCCGAAGATTTGAGTCGGCCCAAAGCTCAGGCGCACCTCGGCGCTGATCTGCGGGAAGACGACGGTCGGCGAGATCTGCACCACCTGGAGCATCGCCGGCTCGCCCACGACGAATTTCGTCTGCCCGAACTGCGGCTCGAACACGGGCGTGGTCGCGCTACTCGGTCGATAGCAGATGGTATACACGTCCGGCTCTATCGGGGTGGGCATCGGCCAGTTCTCCCGTATGCGCTGACGCTGCTGTGGACCCGTCAGGGCGATGGGCCCTTTCAGCGTCGAAGTGCCGATCGGCCCAGCGGCCGTCTGTGTCACTGTGACAGCGAACTTGTACTTGAACCGCTCGCGGACTGTAAAGGCGCTCGGGTGCCGGTAGTTGCCCTCGAGAAAGATCTCATTCGTGGCGAGCTGGCACCGTGAGGCGGCGAACGCGGCCGAGGGCATGATCACAATCTCGCCCGTCGCGGGGATGCCCTTGAACTCGATGAGCGCCGTGCCCGTGGTCTGGCTCAGTGACTCGTAGTCGATGCCGTAGCCGCCTTGGTCGGGGCCGACCCCATCGATGGCGATGGCCTGCAGCAGCTGGCGCACCTCGGGCGTCTCGAACGCTACGGGCCGCTGGAAGGTCTCGAATGAAAAGTCGGCCACGCCCTCGACTGTCGGGCGTGTGAGGGAGGAGCGCAGCCAGCCATTCTGCAAGAAGCGCGCCTCGCCCTGTATCTCGAGCGTGACCGAGACCCCGGAGGCATTGTTGTGGTTGGCGAACATGTCCCTGAGGGAGACGGAGAGCACGCGGCTGCCGTTGGTCACGCCGACGGTGGTCAGCTGCGCGCCGTATGGCTGCGGCGCCGCGGGCACCGAATCGAGGGACAGGCGCTGAGGCACGCCCGCGACG
>RGZZ01000934.1 GCA_010028905.1 Pseudomonadota bacterium
GGTGCGCGCGGTGCCTACCACCCCCCTTCACCGCTGGGCCATCGACTTCATGCTGGGGTTCCTGTCGCGCATCGAGCGGGGCTGCCTCACCATCGACATGCCGGACGGCACCATCCATCGCCTCGGCACGCCCGAGCCAGGGCTCGAGGCCACCATGCGCATCGGCAACTACGATTTCTTCCTGCGTCTCGTGAAAGACGGCGATGTTGCCCTTGGCGAAGGGTACAGCGCGGGCGAGTACGCCTGCGATGACATCACCACGATGCTGCGCATCTTCATCGAGAACCGCTCACGTCTCGAAGACAAGCGCCTCTTCACCACCTGGCTGGGGCGGTTCGTCAATCGGGTGCGCCACCTGGCCCGCTCGAACAACCTCACCGGCAGCCGCCGCAACATCCGCGACCACTACGACCTGGGCGATCGGCTGTTCACCCGCTTCCTCGACCCGTCGATGACCTACTCATGCGCCGTGTTCGATCACCCTGATCAGGGCCTCGAAGAGGCCCAGGCGAACAAGCGGCGCATGCTCATCCGCAAAGCGCGCCTGGGCCCGAACGATCATCTGCTCGAGATCGGATGCGGCTGGGGGGCGCTGGCCATCGACGCAGTGCGTCAGACGGGCTGCCGCGTCACCGGCATCACCCTCTCCGACGACCAGCTGCGCATCGCGCGAGAGCGCGTGCGCGCAGCCGGCCTCGAAGACCGCATCGACCTTCGCCTGTGCGACTACCGCACCCTCGAAGGGCAGTTCGATCGCATCATCTCGGTCGAGATGCTCGAAGCCGTCGGCCACGAGAACCTCGGCGACTTCTTTGCCTCGTGCGATCGCCTCCTGGCGCCCAACGGCTTCGTGGTGCTGCAGGTCATCACCACGCCGGATGACAGCTACGAGGTCTACCGCAGGCACTGCGACTGGATCCAGAAGGTCATCTTCCCCGGCTCGCTCTGCCCGGCGTTCTCGGCGCTCACAGCCGCCATGGCGCGCCGCTCGCGCTTCGTGGTCGAGCACGTCGAGAACAT
>RGZZ01000935.1 GCA_010028905.1 Pseudomonadota bacterium
GCCTCGTGCGGGCACGCAAGACCTACGCTGAGAGAGCCGCCCGAGAAGCCGAAGAGGCCGAACGCCTGGCGCAGGAGAGCGAAGACGAGCAGACCGAGAACTGAAACGCAGGCCCCCGAACGGGTGAGCCTGCGTCTCTGTGATGTCAGTACCGCGTCTGCCTGCTGAGGGCCCTCAGGAGGTCTTGGGCTTCTCTGCGCCAGGCACGGGAGGCGTTGCCACCGACGGCACGGGGGGCGCCGCGGGCGTCTTGGCCGCCTCGATGGCGGGAGCCTGGGCCCCAGGCGCGGCGGGCTCGTCGCTCTTGCTCTCCTTGCCGCCGATGTGGAGCTTGTCCTTGATCTTCTCCCACACAGCCTTGCCGAGCATCACGAACTGACCGCGGGCCGCATACAGCGGAGCGGCAATGCTCACGACGATGCTGCCGACAGCGAGCATGGGGGCCGCGGGGAGCGCGGCAAGCGCGGCGCAGCCCGAGGCGATCATCAGCGCGCCGCCCACCGCCTGTGCCCCACCGAGCACGGCCTGGTCCTTGGCGCTGGAGATGACCTGCTTGATGGGCACCTCGACCTGCTGAACCTGCGTGCCTTCCTTGGTGCGGACGGGAACCTGCATCGGGAGGACCTGGACGCCCTCCTTCTCGAGGCCTTCGTAGTAGCCCTTGAGGTTTAGGCTGTTCTTGGCCTGCTCGAGACCCGCGTACACGCCGAGGCCACCCGCCACCAGGGCGATGGGCGTTGCCACCGCGGCAGGGATGGTGAGCATTGCGCCTGGGCGGGCGAGGCTGAAGTTGGCGAGGCCACCCACGCTGATGGCCAGCTTCGAGAAGGTCTTCTGACCGACCTCGACCTTGTGCCCTGCCGGAGACATATCGATCTCGGGATGGGTTCCGGGCGGCAGGGTCTGCTTCTTCACCGTCTCCACGAGCTCTTGGACATGCTCTTGCGTGGTGTAGATGGCGTTCGGCGGGCGCAGGTCGGGCGTGTACTGGCTCAGCGGGATGTTGCCCTGGGCGTCGGG
>RGZZ01000936.1 GCA_010028905.1 Pseudomonadota bacterium
CGACACCACGTACTCGGCCGCGCCTCTTGTGGGCCTCCTCGGAACCATCGTGGGCATGATGAGCACCTTTCGCGTGGTCGCGCAGCACCTTGCCAAGGACCCCAACGCCGATACCAGCAGCGTGACCGCCGGCATCGGTGAGGCGCTCATCACCACCGCAACCGGCATCGTCGTGGCCGTGGTGTGCCTCATCTTTCACAACATCTTCCAGGCCTGGGCCGATACCCAGATGGACGCCGCCGAGGTGGTGGCGGCCGATGTCATCGAGGCCCTGGCTGAGCACCGCCCCCACAGAGCCGATGGCGGGACGGGCCGATGAAGCTCTTCGGCGAGCGTCATCGGCGTCGGCCACGCCTCGAGATCCTGCCCATGATCGATGTCATGCTGCTGCTGCTCGTCTACTACATCCTCTCGACCATCACCCTCGGCCACGAGCACGGCATCCCGGTGAAGCTTCCCCAGGCACAGACGGGGGAAGCGGCCACGTCGCATCAAGAGCTGATGATCACCATCACCCATGACGGAGAGTTCTTCCTCGGAAAGGAGAAGATCCGTCAGGAGGATCTGGTGCCCTCGGTGAAGGCGATCATCGCGCGCACGGCGGGAGGGGCACAGGCGCTGCAGGAGACGGGCGTGGTCATCAACGCCGATCTGAGTGTGCAGCATCGCCTGGTGGTCTCGACCATGGACGCGCTGCGCGCCCTCGGCGTCACCCAGTTCGCCATCGCCACCGACCCGGGAGACGCACGACCGTGAGGGTGTTCTGGGCGGCGGTGGCACTCTCCATCGTGCTTCACTTCCTTGTGCTTCCGGTGCTCATGGATACATTGACGTTCATGAACGCGGCTCAGGCGCGTCAGCGGGTTCGGGTGACCCTGCGCACCCTGCGGCCCGTGCCGCGCCCTGTCGAGGTGAAGCCCGCCATCAAGCCCAGACCCACGCCCAAGCCATCTCCTCGGCCGACTCCAAGGCCGCGTGCCAGCGTGGCGCCCCCCCCCAAGGCCGCGGCACCGCAGCCGA
>RGZZ01000937.1 GCA_010028905.1 Pseudomonadota bacterium
TGGGCGGGCCATGCCGTGGGGCACACGGCATGGCGCCGCGTGCGGCCAACGATCCGAGAGGACGCCAAGAGGTCCCGTCGAATGCCACCGGCGCCATGAAAGCATATCTCGAGGCGCTTCAGGACATCCTTGACAACGGGGTCGACCGCCCCAACCGCACGGGCGTCGTGACGCGTGCGGTGTTCGGCATGCAGACCCGTTACCGCATGCGCGATGGTTTTCCCGCCGTGACCACGAAAAAGCTCGCGTTCGAGACCATGAAGGCCGAGCTGCTGTGCTTCATCAAGGGGGCCTCGAACGTCCGCGACTTCCAGGCGCTGGGCTGTCGCATCTGGGACGAGAATGCCGCGGCCCCGTACTGGACGGCTCGCGCCCGCTGTGAGGGCGATCTGGGTCGCATCTACGGGGTGCAGTGGAGAGGCTGGCGGGCTCCGGACGGCCGTGTGATCGACCAGCTGGCCGACGTCATCGATCGTCTCAAGACCGATCCCTACGACCGTCGTCTCATCGTGGCGGCCTGGAACCCGGGCGAGCTCGACGAGATGGCCCTGCCCCCGTGTCACGCGCTCTTCCAGTTCTTTGTCGCCGAGAAGCGCCTCTCGCTGCAGATGTACCAGCGCAGCGCCGACATGTTCCTGGGCGTTCCGTTCAACATCGCCTCATACGCGCTGCTGCTGCACATGGTGGCCCAGGTGACCGGACTCGAGGCGCACGAGTTCATCCACACCCTGGGCGACGCCCACATCTACCATACCCATTTCGACGCGGTGCGCGAGCAGCTGAGCCGCCCGTGCCTGCCCCTGCCCCGGCTGTGGCTGAATCCGGCCGTCACGCACATCGAGGGGTTCACCATGGACGACGCGCGTCTCGAAGGCTACGTGTGCGCCCCCGCCATCAAGGCCCCCATGGCGGTCTGACGTGGAGATCTGCCTGGTGGCGGCCCTGAGCCGTCGCAACGCCATCGGCCTCGACAACCGTCTGCTCTGGCATCTCCCTCGGGATATGCGTCACTTCAAGTCG
>RGZZ01000938.1 GCA_010028905.1 Pseudomonadota bacterium
CTGCTGACTGCATCCTTGATTGACGCATGGAGCGCATCGAATCGCCTGACGCGGACGCCTGGCTGGGGAGCCCGACAGTTGGCCGCGCGCTGCCAGGAGATGCGCTGGTTGAACCGGGAGTCGACTGCTGAGGGATCCGCGACGACCGAGCACTGTGTTGCCTGGGAGGGCCCGCTCGAACTGCGAGCCACTAGGCGCCCGGGCTCGCCGTCAGTTCTCCACGCGAGCCTGCTGAATACCCAGCACGAGCTCGCCCTGGCCTTGTGACGGGTCGGCCGGCCCCGCCGGTTTGCCGGCTTAGGCCTCGCGGCCGGCACCGACCGGAAAACCAAGGTGCACGCCTCTCCTATGAGTGGGGGGAGTTTTCCGGGTGGCTGACATCGCACCCGCGGAATCTCACTGACGCCAGTCCGCCGGCAAGGGGCGGTAAACCAAGGTGCACGCCCCACCTTTGAGTGGGGGGAGTTTTTCCGGCCCCCTACCCGGGAGTGACCCTCCCGCTGCGTAACCCGGCACGACCCCAGACCCGGCACGACCCCAGACAACCCATCAACCCTCCCGGCCAACCCGGGGAAAGGACAGGTGATGCCCATGTGGGCCATCACGCAAGACGGCTTCGTCTCCGCCGTCGCGCACCGAGACGAGCCAGGCGCACTCATGGTGCGCGCCCGCGACGCGCAGAGCCTGCGCTCGCTGGCAGACGCGACCGGGGCGCCTGTGGTGGCGACACCACGGGCCGACTACCCCTACCGCGTCACAGTCACCAAGGCCGCGTTCGCAGCCTGGATTACCGAGGCCGTCGACGCTGTTGACTACCCCAACTTCAAGAGCCGTGCTGTCCGCACCCGCGGCAGCCGGTACGCCCGGGCGCTGTCGGAGGTCTGGAGCACCATGCACGACATCGAGGATGAGCAGGCCCGCCCCGCTCAGGAAGGTGGTTGCCGATGAGGCACCCAGGACACATCCCGGCCATCGCGGAAGCCCGTTGCGACAGCGCCGACCCGGCGCCGGCGCTTGAGG
>RGZZ01000939.1 GCA_010028905.1 Pseudomonadota bacterium
GATCACGGTGTCGGTGTGCATCGCGGTCATCGTGTTTACCGTGATCTGCGAACTCTTCATCTGCAGGCCGCTGTTCACCAGCCGGCTGTACAGCCACGAGCACCGCCAGGTTCTACTCAGGCTGGTTCTGCTCTTTGCGGGCGTAGGCATGGTGCCTGTGCTCTACTCGGCGGGCTTCTTTGCCATCATCTTGCTCCCCTGGCTCGAGAGCTACGTGGATCCAGCCCTGCACGTCGTCGAGGCGATCGCTCTGTTGTTCTTCTGGCACATTCTGGTCGCGCTCGCGGGCGGAGACACGCGCGCGGCCATGTGCGTCGAAACGTCGCCAGCGGGCGCGGCATGCGTCGTGATGCCCTTCGTCGGCGAGTGCGCATTCTGCCGCTTTCGCGGCGGCGAGAGCGCGCTCCGCTTCTGGCACTGGTCGGTCGCCCAGTGGATCGTCTTCTCGCCCGTAGTGCGCGTGATGTCGGGGATCGACTCCTTAATCGTGCGCAGGGTGGGGAACGTGATCAACGTCGTCGGTCTGGCCTTCCTGCTTCGCGCCCTGCTCGACACGCACCGCGCCACGCGCCACGCGGCGCCGCGGCACGCCCGCCCCGACCTGCAGTTCATCGCGGTCAAGCTACTCGTGTTCGTGCTTCTCGTGCAGGGGCTCATCTACGGCATCAAGTGGCCACCGGACGTAGAACCTCCGGAGGGAGTGACGCGCGCGTTCGCGTTCCTGACGGTGCTCGAGATGGTCGGTTTCGCCCTCTTCTTCGCCTGGGCCTTCGGTCCCCACACCCTCTGGTGGGCGCTCGATAAGACGCAGCTTACGGCAGCGCTCACAGAGTACGTGGCGGACCCGGGCGGCTCGCGCATGCCGCCTCGTGGGGCCTCGCATCGCGCGGGCACGTACTCGCCCGTCGACGATGCGAGCCTTCGGCGCGTTGCGTCCGCTGGCGTCTAGAGCGCGTCGTACAAATGTAGGTCGGAATTATGTATGCGTTTGCTGGGAGCTAGACTTTGCGGTTCGCGTTC
>RGZZ01000940.1 GCA_010028905.1 Pseudomonadota bacterium
TAGCCGTACACCTCGGTGAGGATGTCACCAAAGATGTAGCTGATGGGAAAGATGAACGCCCCCCCATCGAAGGTTCGCCCCCACAGGGTGAACAGCTTGAGCGCCGCCACGTTCGAGATGAGCAGAACCGCCACGAACGACGCCGTGATGATGTCGACGTAGCGATATCGCCGCTGCTGCGGTTCAGTCACCTACTTGCCGCCGAAGCCCATCATGGGCTGCCACCCCAGAACGCTGAACGCGCGGCTGTAATCGCCGAGCTTGAAGTCGACGAAGAACCCCATTCCGGACGTCTCGCACCACAGGCCACGCACCACATAGGGGTGCGCCTGCACCGGAAGACCGGTCAGCCGGTAGGGCTCGTCGAACGACGCGCGACTGTACGAGGTCTCGCCCGCGGGACTCTTGATGGTGAAGCCGTTCCCGTCATCGGTCACCACCGTGGTGCCGAGGCGTCCGCTGAGGCGCACCTCCTTGCCGTGCTTGCGCAGGCGCACCTCGTCGGTGGGAAGCTTGAGAACCCAGCCATCGTTCACGATCCGAAACCAGGCGCGGGTCTCGCCGATCTCGAGGAGCAGCTCACCGCTCTCGCTGATGCGAACCATCATGGTCGACTTGTCGGGGAAGTAGATCACGTAGCCGCTCTCGTACCCCTCCTGCTTCAGCGACGTGAGCCCGCCGTTGGGCGCCTTGATGACGTACTCGCCCAGCATGTCGCTCTGGATGAGGGTGCCTGGAGAGAACGGGAGGTGGTAGACGGTTCCCCACGATTTTGCGATGATGGTGGTGCGTTCCGGCCCCGACTGCCCGTCCGCGAACGCAGGCGCGCGCATCACGCAGAGCAGCAGCGCCAGCAGCAGCGCCAGGCGCCTCCATCGACACGCGCGCCCGCGCCATCGCGACGCAACGTCGACGCTGAGATTGACCTGTCCCATGCTGACCTCCCCAGGGTGCGGCGCCCATAGCAGCGAAGCCAGTGACGCAGATGTCATGCCCTGAGGTTCCCAGCGCGCGCGCCG
>RGZZ01000941.1 GCA_010028905.1 Pseudomonadota bacterium
TCGTGTACTTCTGGTACTCTGCGCCAAATTGGCACTGAGCAAAGGTCACGCGCGTTGCCGCCGTCCGGTTGCGAAGCGCCACAAACTGAGGGAGATCCCAGATCGTGGGCGCGTCTGCGAAAGTCGGCCACCAAGCCCACCCGCCTCGGCGTGAAGCGGGGTTTTCGATGAGCCAGACGGTGCCCGCCTTGTCCGCTGCGTCTGCCACGTCTGCAGCGAATCGGGCGAGGCGGTTATGCTTCTCGAGGTACGCTGCCCAGCGGGCAGGGACCGGCGAGATGCCTTCGACCTCTGCGAGCGAGCGCAACCGAGGCTCGAGAGCGGGGGAGAATGAGGCGCACGGAGGCGCCACGTACACCCCTGCCCAGATGCCCTTGGCGATGCCCTCGAGGACTATGGACTGCACCGACGGCTTCGAGAGATCTTGACCCTCGGCGTCGTCCATCACCTCGTACGAGTCGACCCGTGCACCTAATCGGCGCAGGGCGTCTCGAAGGTCGTGAGGCCGCTCCCTGCCGGCAAAGAGGATGAGGAACCTCTTGCCCTTCGGGCGCGCCTCTGGACCCGCTCCATTGAGCTCTCGATCTGCTCGCTGCGGCGCCCTGACATCTGTCGAGGCGTCGCACGCTGGGCACTTGTCGAGATCGCCGGAGCGTCCTGTCACTGTCTCGTCGCGCAGCTCGGGTCGCACCAGTTCCGACCACTGCTCGACGTTCTCCGCAAGCGCGGGATCGCTTAGACTTCCTGCCGCTTCCGCCGCTCGAGTGGGCTCAACACCCCCCGAGTCAGCCTCAGCTTCCGGTTGCCCGTGCGCCCCGGCACTCGCATCCGCGCCGTTCGACGTGCCCATCTCGTCGATTCCCCCGCCTAGCGCTGCGCCTCTCGTCGGAGAGCACAGCACGTCCACGGGCTGGGCCGCGCGCGACTCAAAGCTGCGTCGCCAGGTCGCCGTCGCGCTCTTTGGCGATCGTCAGCTTCTTGGCGGGAGGGGCGGGCTGGGCGGCTGCGGCTGCCTGCTT
>RGZZ01000942.1 GCA_010028905.1 Pseudomonadota bacterium
CTCACGGTGGGGGCCGCCATCGTCATCACCTTCGCCTTGCTCGGCTACCTCATCACGTTCGAGCGCAACACGCGCATGCGCAGCGTCGTCAAGCAGATCGCCCTGAAGGTCCTGCAGATGCGTGCCGACGACCTCTCGGCGCATCTGCAGCGAACGCAAGAGGCCTGCCGGCGGCTGGTCGCGCAGGCGCAGCGAAGCGCCCAGCGACTCGAGCCGCCTGGCAGCACGCATCCCGTCGCGCTCGATGCGACCGTCGCCGGGATGCGCTATGCAGACACCCTTGGGGGATGGATCTCGTGGTCGAGCCCTGCGCAAGACGGCCTCCACGTGTGCGAAACGCCGCCTATGGAGCAAGTGCCGTGGACCACCAACGGCCGGGGTCCACGAGACCCGCAACCCGCGTGGCTGGCTCCCCATATCGACGAAAAAGCCAGCGGCACACCCGTGATCACCTGCGTCACCCCCGTCATCAAGAACGGTCGGGTGACCGCCTTCGTCGGGATCGATGACAGCGCAGCCACCCTGCTGCCTTCGATGCGCAGCCTCATCCGGCTCGGCGTCAGCGAGGTGGCTCTCATCGACAAGGACGGCACCTGCCTGATCATCCCGACCGAGGCCGCAGGCCGTGCGAGAGTCACGCACAACATCGATGACGTGGGCCGTGAGCACCACGATATCATCAGCGCCGAGACCCCCATCGAAGGCACCCCGTTCAAGGTGCGCGCGTGGGCGTCCATCGCGAGCCTCGAGTCCGACGAGCACAGCTTCCTGCTTCAGCAGACCGCGATCGGCGCAATCGCGGTCGCGATTCTGCTGGCCCTCACACTGATCATCACCCGAACTCTCACCCAGCCTCTTGCGTCGCTCGAACGGGCAGCAGATCGCGTTCGCAGGGGGCAGTTCAACGCGCGCGTGACCGTGCAGGAGAGCCGGGGCGAGCTCACCGAGCTGGGAGAGGCGTTCAACACGCTGATGACCGAGCTCGACACGCGCTATCAAGCAC